>JAITPW010000089.1 GCA_031289255.1 Bacilli bacterium | reverse complement strand
CTGAGCTGTTCGGAACGATTCGGGCTCGGAAGCTTCCAGAGTGACTTAAACGCTTTACGTAAAAAAGTTTTCTCAATAAAAGCTACGGGTCCTTCAATAAAAGTGGTTTTCTCTAGTATTTGATCGATGGCACCTTTGGTATAAGAAAGATAATTATTATCAATTTTATGAACTGTACTCATCATTTTACGAGAGCTATCAAAAGGTAATTCATCAAGACGAGGATATTCTTGACGATATTCTTTTTCATTGATTCCATAGTTATTACCAAAGTAAACAAGAGCTAGTTCAGTAGGATCACCAATAGGATTTTTATTGGCATCACTAAAAGAATCATTACATAAAACCATAGCTTGTAATAAACGATGATTGATATCAAGAGGGGTGCTATTCGCATCATGGTCCCCAACAAAGTAATCAACAACACTCATTTTATTAAGGGTTAATGTCCCGGTTTTATCAGTACAGATAATATTAACTGTGCCTAGACTTTCAACAGCTGGTAAATTCTTAACAATGGCATGATGCTGAGCCATTTTGTTTACTGATAAGGCTAAGATAATAGATACTATTACGGGTAGACTTTCTGGAATAACAGCTACAGCTAGCGTAATCGCATTAATAAAACTTTCTGCAACATCCATTTTCGAAATAAAGATATTAAGAACTAAAATTAAAGCGGCGATAATAAAAGCGAATATTGAGACATATAAACTTAATTGAGCTAATCTTTCTTGTAAAGGGGTGGCTTTTTTTTCAGTCGTATTAAGCATTTGAGCGATTTTACCAATTTCGGTCTCATTACCGACGGCGATAACGATGCCTTTAGCTCGGCCATTAGTAATGAAAGTCGAGCTATAAAGCATATTGAAGCGATCAGCTAAGAGGGTTGTTGCATCATCAATAACATCGATATTTTTTTCAACATTGAGTGATTCTCCTGTTAAAGATGATTCATCAACTTGTAATTTAGCCTGTTCTATTATTCTAATATCAGCTGGAATATAATTACCAGCTTCTAGTAAAATAATATCACCAACAACTAATTCATGGGAGTTAATTTCAATACTACGATTATTTCTAATAATCGTTGATTTAGGTGATGTTAGATTTTCTAAAGCATCAAGAGCTCTTTGCGATTTTAATTCTTGATTGGTACTGATAATAATATTAATTATTACTATTGCTAGAATAATAATGACTTCTTTGTACTCTTGAATCAAAAGACAAATAATAACAACACCAAGTAATACTAAAGTAAGAGGTTCTCTAATATTTCTGGTAATAATTTTTAATAAAGAGTCCTGTTCTTTTTTATGAAGAATGTTTTCTCCATAAGTATGACGATTATTTATTACTTGTTCCGTGCTTAAACCGTTTAATGAAGATTTAACTTCAACAATTATTTCATTGATACTTTTAGTAAACCACATTTAATTATCATCCTTTCAAAAAAAGACCTATGGATAGCACTAACTATCCATAAGTCTCACAATTTAATACAAGACCAGCTACAAATATGTAACGGTTGTTGGCTTTGTACCAGGAAAACCTGCTAGTTACTCCCTTATGTAGTAGTATTATAAAATAATTTAATTTCAAAGTCAATAAATAAATTATAAAATGATATAAATTTAATATTTAATTAAACTAGAAATTAATTATATAATTAATTAAATTTAAATAATAAAAACCATAAATAAAAACTTAATGTCATATTTTATAGAAATTTGGTGATAATATTATTATAATTAAAAGAGAATATTTAAGGATGTGGAATATTGATGGAGACAACGGAAGCCTATAATTATGATTTAGATGAGAGTTTGATAGCTCAAACACCATTATTAAAACGAGATGAATCACGAATGATGATTGTTGATCGAAAGACCAATCAGATCAATGATGATTATTTTTATAATATTATTAATTATTTAAATGAGGGTGATTGCTTAGTCATTAATGATAGTAAAGTAATACCAGCTCGTTTAATTGGTATTAAAGAATTGACTATGGCTAAGGTCGAAGTATTGTTGCTTAAAGATTTAGGTAATAATATTTGGGAATGTTTATGTAAACCAGCTAAAAGATTAAGAAAAGGGATGATTGTTAGTTTTGGTGATGGTTTATTAAGAATGGAATGTATAAAAGAAAAAGAAGAAGGGATAAGAGAATTTAGATTAATTTATGAGGGTATTTTAATGGAAATATTAGATCAATTAGGAAGTATGCCCTTACCTCCCTATATTAAAGAAACTCTTAAAGATAAAGATCGTTACCAAACCATCTATGCCCAAAATGATGGCAGTGCTGCTGCTCCAACAGCCGGATTACATTTTACAAAAGAGATCTTAAATAAAATTAAAGAGCGTAATATTAAGATCGCAAAATTAACCCTTCATGTTGGTTTAGGAACTTTTCGTCCTGTTTCAGTTACTAATATCAAGGAACATCAAATGCATCAAGAATATTATTCTTTAGATAGTGATAATGCCTTGATCATTAATAAAACGATTAAAAATAATGGTAAAATTATAAGTGTTGGAACAACTAGTACGAGAACTTTAGAGAGTATTTATCAAAAATACCAGGAAATAAAAGCTTGTTCTGGTTATACTGATATTTTTATTTATCCTGGTTTTGAATTTAAAGTAATAGATGCCCAACTTACTAATTTTCATTTACCTAAATCAACATTAATGATGTTAGTAAGTGCCTTTGCTTCTAAAGAACTAATAATGGAAGCTTATCAAAGAGCAGTTGATTCAAGATATCGTTTTTTCTCATTTGGAGATTGCATGCTTATCATTTAAAGATCGTTAGTATATTAATAATTAAGTGCTATGATGAGGAGTAAAACTTTTTAGAAATGAGGTTGTTTTATGAAAAGAGTTATTTTATTAGCAGGAGTAGTTATTTTATTATGGGGTTGTAATGCTAATAATAAATATCATGATATTATTAAGCCTGATTTAGTTATTGAGAATGGGGCCAAGCTTAAAAAAGATGCTTTTTTTAAGAAAAGTAATGATCCTGAAGTTAATAAGTTAATCGAAGAGGGAACTATTAAAATTGATTATCATAATAATAACTATGTTGATGAAGTAAAAGAAGATAAAATAGTTGCTTCTAATATTGTTTTATTTAATAGTAAAGACCATAAAACTAATTTTAATATCGATGTTAAAATCAAAGATACCCTTAAACCTCAAGTTAAATTGGTAAAAGATAAAATATATTTAGAAAAAGGTAAATTGATTAAAGAAGCTGAGTTTATTAATCTGCTTAATATTAAAGTTACTGATTTCAGTAAATATGAAATTAAAATAGTTGACTTTGATAAAATAGATTTTAATAAGACGCAAGCTAAAAGTGTTAAAGTAATAATTGAAGATATGGCTCATAATCAAGTAATAAGTAATATAATGTTATATATTGAAAATCCTTCACAAATTTTTAGTATGAAAATTCCGGGACAATATAGTTCTTATAAAGATGATTGTACTTTTAATTTAGTTATTCCTAGTTATCTTACTACTCTATATACCGATATTAAAGTAACTGATACAGGAACTATTGATGTCGCTGGAGATAAATCAGAATATAAGATTCTTTCTTTAAAGAATAAGAATAGTTCTATAAATATTGCTTTTGCGAGTTATTTTATTGGTAGTATGCCTGATTCATATGAATATTTTGAGGTTCAAAATTTTAGAATTGCTTCAAGTATTAATCAAGGTAATTATTTTACGATTTTTCCCAAATATAATAATGGAATGATTAGTATCAGTAGTAATAATGTTAAGTATGCGACCCTAAAAAACTATACTATTGATATTTTAAATAGTTCATATTATCAAAAATAAATAAGAAAATGAGGCTATTATGAGAGAAGTTAAGATTATTAATCAGTATGCTACTATTACTGATGTTATTAATAAATCACGTTTTATTGCTGAAATATTTCCGGTAAACAATGAGTTAGCGATTAAAGAAATTCTTAATAATATTAAGTTAAAACATCCTAAAGCTCGCCACTATTGTTATGCGTATATTATTAATCAGGAATATCAAAATATTGAAAATCAATCAGATGATGGTGAACCATCAAAAACGGCTGGGTTACCCATGTTAGAGATTCTTCGTTATGAAAATTTAGTTAATGTTTTAATTGTTGTGACTAGATATTTTGGAGGAACCCTTTTAGGAACAGGAGGGTTAATAAAGGCTTATAGTAATGCTTTAAAACATGTTTTAAGTGAAATAGATATTAAAGAAGCTCATTTATTTTATGGTTATGAAATTAAGGTATCTTATCATGATAGTGAGTTATTAAAATACTTGATTATCCAAAGTAATGGTTTTATTGATGAGATAAAATATGATGATGATGTTATTATTAAAGGCTATTTAGTGAATAAAAATGATATTAGTCTTATCAATGAGAAATTTAATAATGGTTTAACTATTAGTATTATAGAATCTCAATATCGATAGTGGTATAATTAATTACTAAGGAGTGATTATATGAAATTAAAAATAGGAGTATTATTTGGTGGAGCTAGTGTTGAACATGAGATTAGTATTATAAGTGCTAATCAAGTTATTAATGTTCTAGATAATGAAAAATATGAGGTTTTCCCTATTTATATTAGTAAAGAAAAGGATATGTATTATTCAAAACAATATTTTGAAATTGCGACCTTTAAGAATTTAGAAAAAGCTAAAAATAGTGGTGTCAATATTGTCTTAAAGAAACAAAAACAAGTAATAGAAATGCATACGATGAATAATAAATTATTTAGTTCGAAAATCAGTGATATTGATGTATTCTTCCCCGTTATGCATGGTACTAATGGTGAGGATGGTACTTTACAAGGAATGTTGGAAACATTAGATGCTACATATACTTTTTGTGATACTAAAGCAGCAGCTGTTGGTCAAGATAAAGTTTTTATGAAATGTATCTTAAATAATAATGGTGTTAATGTTGTTGATTTTGAGTGGTTTTATGAAAATGAATATTTTGATGATGAAGAGACGATTATTAATCGTTTAGAAACTAATATTCATTATCCGATGATTATTAAACCAGCTAATTTGGGAAGTAGTGTTGGAATTAGTATAGCTCATTCGAAGAGTGAGTTAAAAGATAGTATTGTTGAAGCTTTACGTTATGAAAATAAAATATTAGTTGAAAGAGTTATTGAAAATCTCTTAGAAGTTAATTGTGCAGTTTTAGGTGATTATGATACACAAGAGACTAGTGCTATTGAACAGGTCTTTCAAAGTGGGGATATTCTTTCTTATGAAGATAAGTATACAGCTAATAATGATAGTAAATTAGGTTCAAAGAGTTCGGGAATGGCAGCAACTAAAAGAATCATTCCGGCTCCTTTAAGTGAAGAAGTTGAATTGAAAGTCAGAACGCAAGCAATTAAAGGTTTTAAAGCTTTAAATTTGAGTGGTGATACTCGTATTGATTTTTTAATTGATAAGAATACTAATGAAGTATTTTTAAATGAAGTTAATACGATACCTGGTTCATTAGCTTTTTATTTATGGCAAGCCAAGGGTCTTGATTTTGAAAATCTATGTGAAGATTTAATTAAATATGCTATTAAAAGAAAAAGAGAATCTAAGCAATTGATAACGACTTTTCAAACTAATGTTCTTGATAATTATGGTCAGGTAGGTAGTAAAGGTAGTAAAAGTAAAGTATAATTTTAGATAAAGGAGGAGGATTAGTAATGAAGATTTTACAGAATGGTAATAGTTTTCAAATGACTAATGAGAATGAATTAATTGGTGAAGTAACTTGGACTAGTGAAACAGATGATTTCCTAATTATAGATCATACTTATGTTGATGAACATTATAATGGTCAAGGTTATGCTCGTCAGTTGGTTGATCATGTTGTTGCATATGCTAAAGATAAAAATATCAAGATTATTCCTTTATGTCCATATGCTAAAAGCTTATTTGAAAAACATCCTGATATTTATGGCATTATTGAATATCATTAAAGCTAAGAGAACACTTTGAAATACTAAAGTGTTTTTTTATGAGTATTGAGGTCTTATAAAAAAATCTTAAAAATAATCATCATTGAAGAATATCATAAATAAAAATAAAATAATTGATAATTATGGTGATTGCATAATAATTAAATTAATGGTATTATTAATTTATGATACCGGTTACATAAGGAGTGTTATATGGCAACTATTAATGATGTGGCAGCGTTAGCTCAAGTTAGTAAAGCGACGGTATCACGATATTTAAATAATAAAAGTGTTAGTAAAAAAACAAAAATAATTATCAAGAAGGCTATTGATGAATTAGGTTATGTTCCTAGTCAAATAGCGCAAGGTTTATCTAATAAGAAAAGTAATATTATCGGTATTATTGTACCTGATATCATTAATCCTTTTTTTAGTGAATTGGTATCACAAATTGAAAAAAAGGCGATTAACGATAATTGTAGTTGTATGATATTTGCGAGTAATAATGATATTGATATTGAGAAGAAATCGATTCAAACTTGTATTGATTATTCAGTACAAGGAATAATCATGGCAACAAGTAATATCTTAAATGATATGAAAATTGATATTCCGATGGTCGCAATTGATCGAGATTATGGTAATTCAATTAAATATGTTGGAATAGATAATAAAAAAGTAGGTCATATCATCCTTGATTATTTTATTAAAGAAGGTTGTTCTAAGATCTTATGTGTCATGGGCCCAACTAATGTTACAACGACTAGAGAAAGAGAACAGGGTATCGTAGATAAAGCATTACAACATGAAATTGAAGTAGATTTTATAAATACATCATATTTTGATATTGATAAGATTAGTACTGATATCATGAATTTAAAAAATGAAAATATTAAATATGATGGTATTTTTCTAGGAAATGAAATTATTTGTTTAGTATATTTAAAATTAAGAATGAAAAAAGATTGTGTCTTAATGAGTATGGATGGTACTTTTTTAAGTTCTTTATTATTTAATGATATCAAGGTTATTAAGCAACCTATTATTGAAATGGCTCATAGCGCTTATCAAATGCTTTTACAATGGAATGATCAGACTGAAAGAATAATATTAGATGTTGAGGTGATTTAATGAAAAAGGTTATTGTAATTGGAAGTTCTAATATTGATTTAGTTTATCAGGTTATGAGATTACCACAATTAGGGGAAACTATTCATGGTCATGATTTAGTTAAATTACCAGGTGGTAAAGGTTTAAATCAAGCTATTGCTTGTTCACGTGTCTATGATAAAACTATTTTCTTAGGATGTCTTGGTAATGACAAACTATTTTTAGATACTTTTATCAAAAAAGAAAAACTAAATACCGATTATCTCTTAAATAGTTCAACTAGTACTGGTAGTGCCATCATTACTTTAGTCAACCATGATAATACGATAGTGGTTATTCCTGGAGCTAATGATGAAGTAAGTATTGATTATATTAAAGCTAATATTGCTTTATTTGATAAGGATACGATCGTGCTATTACAAAATGAAATTAAACAAGAAACTAATGAATTTATTATTAATTATTGTTTTGAAAATAATATTGATGTTATTTATAATCCAGCACCAGCTCGATTGATTAATAAGGAGCTACTAAATAAAGTAACTTATTTTACCCCAAATGAAAGTGAAGCTTCTTTAATATTTAATGAAGATAATCTGGAAACTATTATCAAAGCTTATCCTCAGAAAGTTATCATTACCATGGGGTCTAAAGGAGTTATTTACTATGATCAAGAAGTAGTTAATATTAAAGCGATGAAGATTGATGTTGTTGATACAACTGGAGCTGGTGATACTTTAAATGGTATTTTAGCAGCTTATTTAGCACAAGGCTATAACTTAAAAGATTCGCTAAGCTATGCCACTAAAGGAGCTAGCTATGCTTGTTTAACTTTAGGTGCTCAAGCAGGTATGCCAGCTAAAGATTTTTTAGAGAAGGAGTAAAAAGATGAAAAGAAATGGGATATTAAATCGTGATAT
>JAITPW010000075.1 GCA_031289255.1 Bacilli bacterium | reverse complement strand
GATGAAGGTATAAAAATAAGAACATTAAGTCATTATAAGAATAGTAATAGTGTTGAATGGGAAACCTTTTATAAAGAAAATGGTTTTAAAGAAAAAGCTAATCGCTATTCTAATGGAACAAATAAGTTAATTGATGAGATTGTTTATCAAGAACAAAATAAAGTAGATGTTAGAACTTATTTTAGTGAAGATTCTAAAACACTTAGAAAGATTAGATATTTTAAAGATGGTGATCATTTAAGATGGGATATTAATTATGAAAATGGACTTAAAAAAGCTGTTAAATTATATAATGTTAGTAATTATGAGTTTGTAAAAGAATATATTTATACTTCCGATGATTTTGAATTAAGTGAATCTCTAAAAAATGATTATCATGATATGGTTGGAGAAAACATGTTAAAAAATATTATTGATGATAATGTTTTAGGTGATTATCTTAGTAAAGAATTGAATTTAGGAGTAAATGATCTTGTTTATGTTGAAGATTTTAAATTAATAAACGACATTTCCATTAATGGTAATCATGAGTGTGCTGAAGAATATTGTACCGAAGAAGCAGAAATTATCTATAGCATTAATGGTATTAAGTATTTAAACGAATTAAATTCATTAACTATTACTAATGAGGAAATAAGCGAAATAACAAATGATTTAAAATATTTAGTAAAGTTGAAAAAATTAAATTTAAATAATAATAGTATTACTAAATTAACAGGTTTAAATGAATTAAGAGGAGAACTTGATGAAATAAATCTAAGTGATAATAATATTGAAGAATTATCTTTAAATAATGATAACTTAAAAATAGGTATTCTTAATTTAGAAAATAGTCAATTAGTAAAAATAGATCATAATATTTTTGACTTAAAAAATAATAATAAAATTGATAAGATCAAATTAACTACTAATAGTAATTTGCCTATTGAATTTGATAAACAAGATTATCAACAATTAAGCGATGGTAATTTATTTATTACCAATAATAAACCACTTCTTAATTTAGTTAATAAAAACAATGTTGATATATATACAGAAGATGAATATGATGATCTGGATAACATGATTATTACTAATCAATTCAAAGATTTAATAAAATTAAATGGTGATGCAATTATTAATGAAATAACTCTCGGCTTCTTAGATAACGATAAAGAATTTCAATTAGAGACTATTGTCGATGATAAAAAAAGAGATGAAATTTTAAATAAATATCATCTAAATAAAACTTTTTTAGATATTAATAAGGAACATATTATTAGTAAAGAAGATTTTAAACATGAAGGGACTTATTTCTTAACGATATCTTATCGAAAAAATGGTTTGTCACTAACTTCTAATGTCTATGTTAGAGTATTTAAAACCTCCGAAAAACAATATATTGATAATATCTCAAATGGTTTACCAGGAACTGATCGAGATCGCTATGTAACTTTTGATGAGAATAATGAAGTTCAAGAAATATCTGATGAAGAGTATGAAGATATCAAAAATAATGATGAATCGATTATTCATAGTGAAGATATTAATAATGATATTATTGATGAAAATAATAAAGCGGGTTTAATACTTAATAGTATAATGAAAACGGTTTTAAACTCCGCCAATGATATTGTAAATAGTTCAATGGATAATGTTATTAATAAAAATCTTGATGAAGGAATAATTGAATCTGATTATCAAGTACAAAAAGATGAAGAATATCTTGAGAATTTTGATACTTTTTATGGTGTAAAAACGATGATGAAATATATTACACCAGCACAGAATAAGAAAAGAGATTATGGAAAGTATCCAGCAGGTAACCCAGGAGCTATCTTAGCAACTAATGCAAATCGTATTGGTCATGCTGCGATATTGACTGGAACTTCTTTTGATACCATTGAAGCTAATGTTCCCGGGGTACAGAATTTAAAAGGCAAATATAATAAGTGGATTGGTAATCGCCGCTATGTTAATCAAGGCCCAGGTAAATATCAAAATGGAGATGTTTTTGCGGTGAAAGTTAATGGATTAAACCGAGATAAAAATAAAAAAGTAGTTGACTGGGCTAGAAAACAATTGAAAAAACGTTATAATTTTAATTATTTAAATGCAGATCAAGATAATACTTTTTATTGTTCACAACTTGTATATCGTGCTTTTCTAAAAACTTATAATATAAATTTAGATACGAGTGATAATAATGTCTGGATTTTTGATCCTCATTATGTTTATAATAAGAAAAGTAAACGCTATGTTAGAGAGTTTTATTCCTTAAGAAAAGTAATTCATCCGATGGAATTAATTGCCACTAAAAAGACAAACTTAATATATCTACAAAGATGGGGTAAATAATGAAGAAATTAATTGGTATTATTCTATTCTTTTTACTTCTTATTTGTAGTTATTACTTTTTTAAAATTACACCAGCTCAATTAAAGAACTTAAATCCTAATATTGGTATTTATTATGTCGGGCTTGAAAAAGGACATGGTCACAATAAGGTTCTTTTACTTGAAAAAGGAAACGACATATCTAAAAGCATTGAAATTCCCTTTAATAAATTAGGGGGAATTTGGAAGAAACCAGTATTTAATAAAAAATATAAAATGATATTTAGTGCTTTTAGGGGTCATTTGAATAATAGTTGTGAAACAGATATTGTTGGTTTAAACATAACTAATGGGAATATTAAATATTATAACCCTAAGGAAATGAATAATTTCTGTAATACTTTAATTATACAAACAGAGGGTAATTATCTTTATAGTTCGGCTAATAATAATGGTTACACTATAATTACGAAGATGGATATTATAAGTGGTAAGACTGTTGCTTTTTATCGATTTGAAGGAGTCGGTGGTTCAGAGTTTGTAGTTGACAATGATGTTATTTATGCTGAGTCATATGAAATGGCTAATATTAATGAAGAAGAAAATTGGTTTAATTTCTATATTCATAAATATGATTTTAAAAATAAAAATGTAAGCAAATATAATTTATTTAGTAAACCACAAAAAAGGACTTTATCAGACCTGACTAATACACAGGACTATATCGTTGCTAGGGTAGATTAAGAAAGAGTAGATCAAGATAATGAGTTAATTATTATTAATAAAAAGAGTTTAAAATATGAAATTGTGAAACTTAAATACCCGGATATGGACAGGATATTAGTATATCAAGATAAAGTTATCATTAATCATTTTGATATAGAAAGAGATCATTATATGAATTTTGTGACAATCTATAATCTTACTACTAAAAAAGAATTAAATATAAAAGTAGCGAATAATGTTTTATCTACTGTTGTTGTTGATGATAAGTTATATGTTTTGTGCTCTAGTCTTCATAATGTAAATGAGAATAAATTAGAAATTTATGATAGTAATAATAATTTTAAATTACTAGATAGTATTAATGTTCGTCATGGTCTTAAAAAAGATTTAACACAATCAGAGGCTTTAATAGAATTGAAATAAGATTTTTTAGAGAAGATATATTAGTTGTAAATTTCTTGCATTATAAAGTAAAATATTTATTCTTTAATGTTTAATTAAAAGCAATAATATTTACATTGTTAGGATTAAAGTTTATGGGGGGATGAAAGAATGTCTAAAAAAATTAAAATGATGTATATTTTCAATTTATTATTTCTTTGTTTATTGGTTATTATTATTGGTGGTTGTGATAACAATGATGATAATTATGTTTTTAAACGTACAGGTATAGGGATGAATGAAGAAGTATTTGATGATTATAAAAGACACCATATGACTTTTTTTGATTATAAAGGAGAAATTGACTTAATTGATAAATCTTTAAATATTAAAGAACTTAATTTAATCATGGAACACTATGATAAAAAGAAGTCAAATAAAATAACTAGATATTTCCTTGATGATTTTTATTGGGAAGGAAAAACAAAATTTCATTTTTCTTTTGCGAATACCAATTATGCAGAAAATCATGATATTATTTTTAGATTTTCGGATGATTCTGGCAGTACTAGGGATAGTAACTATATAAAATTTAAAAGTAGTGATGTCGAAGGACATTATTATTTGAGAAATGATGATCTTAAAACAATTCATAAAGATGATAAGATTGTCTTAGCGGCTTATGATTATGATTTTACTGATGAGAATGTAAAAAAAGAGAAGTTAGATAAATATATTATTATTTATTTAGAGGCTAAATAAAGAGAAGTTTCTGTATTAATACTTGTAAAGAGCATGATTGCTTCATAGATTCAAATATTAAGAAAAGATATTATTATAATTTTATACTTTTGCTTAACTTGTGTCTTTGAGGCTTTTCTTTTGATAAAGATATTTTTTAGATTTACAATGAAGTTAACTTTAAGATAGGAGTTGGTTCTTTATGAAAGAAAAAGTAAAAATTCAAGAAGAGTACTTAATGTACATTAATGGACAGTGGACTAAGGGGAGTACGGGGAATACTCTAGACTGTCTTAGTCCAGCTGATGGCAGTAAAATAACGACAATAATCGATGCTACTAATGAAGATGTTGATCTTGCTATTGCAGCAGCAAATGAGGCTTTACCTCGATGGAAAAATATTAGTATTGAAAAAAGAAGTGAATTACTTTTAAAGATTGCTGATTTAATTGATGATAATGCGGAGCATTTAGCTTTAATTGAAAGTATTGATAATGGTAAACCAATACGAGAAACAATTAGTATTGATATTCCAGCTAGTGCTGATCATTTTAGATATTTTGCTGGAGTTATTCGTAGTGAAGAAGGTAATGTTCAAGCTTTTGATGAAGATACGATCAGTATCGTTTTAAGAGAGCCGATTGGGGTGATTGGACAAATTATTCCATGGAATTTTCCTTTATTGATGGCAGCTTGGAAATTAGCTCCGGCTTTAGCGATGGGTAATACGATTGTTATTCATCCTTCATCATCAACCTCACTAAGTATTTTAGAATTAGCTAAGCTTTTAGATCAAGTTTTACCACAAGGGGTAGTTAATATTATTACTGGTAAAGGTAGTAAATCAGGAGAGTATATGTTACATCATCCTGGTCTTGCTAAATTAGCTTTTACAGGTTCTACCGAAGTTGGATATCGGGTTGCTCAGGCGGCAGCTGATCGTTTAATTCCGGCTACTTTAGAATTGGGCGGTAAATCAGCAAATATCTTCTTTGATGATTGTAATATTGAAAAAGCTCTTGAAGGAGCTCAATTAGGGATTATTTTTAATCAAGGACAAGTTTGTTGTGCTGGTTCTAGAATCTTTGTTCAAGAAGGAATTTATGATAGCTTTGTTGAAAAATTAATAACGGCTTTTAAAAAGATTAAAGTTGGTTTACCTTGGGATTTTGATACGCAAATGGGAGCTCAAATAAATGAACAACAAGTTAAAGATATCCTAGCTTATATTGATATTGCTCGTAATGAAGGAGCAACTATTGCTACTGGTGGTTATCGTTTAACTGATAATGAATTTCAAAAAGGTTGCTATTTAGCACCAACTTTAATAACTGATGTTAGTAATGATATGCGGGTAGCTCAAGAAGAGATTTTTGGTCCAGTTGCTGTTGTTATTAAATTTAAAGATGCCAACGATGTGATTAAGATGGCTAATGATTCGCAATATGGTTTAGCAGCGGGGGTCTGGACTAAAGATATTAATACGGCTTTAAAAGTTAGTAGAGCTTTAGAATCAGGACGAGTTTGGGTTAATACTTATAACCAATTGCCAGCCGGAGCACCATTTGGTGGTTATAAAAAATCAGGGATTGGTCGTGAAACTTATAAGAGTATGATTGATGCTTATTCACAGACTAAAAATATTTTTATAAGTACTACTGATGGAAAACTCGGTTTATTTTAAGTAAAAAAGCTAGGAACGATGTTCTTAGCTTTTTTCTTGTTGATTATGTAAATTACTCTTAGCATTCATTAATAAGAGTTTAATTCGATTTTCTTGATTTATTTTACTAGCTGAAGTATCATAATCAATACTTCCTAGATTAGCTTTCGGATAGGCTTCTTTAATCGTTTTAAACATACCCTTAGCAACGATGTGATTAGGTAAACAACCAAAGGGTTGGGTGGTAATGATATTATTGATACCACTTTGAATTAATTCAATAATCTCAGCTGTTAAAAGCCAACCTTCACCAACATGAGTTCCATAGCCTAAGTATGGTTGGGCTAGTCTTTTTAATTTTTTAAATTCAAGAATATGAGCATAACGCGTTTTTTTAATAATACTATTAATATATTTACGAGGATGTTCAACATAATAAACCATTAATTTATAAACTAAGCGCATCAATAATGAGTTATTACCATATTGTTTGATATCATAAGCTACACTTTCAAAAGTATATAAAATAAAATCAACTATACCTAAGGTTTTAACTTCACAACCTTCATTAATAAGAAAGTCTTCTAAGTTATTATTGCCTAGTGGTGAATATTTAACATAAATTTCCCCAACGATACCAACTTTAACTTTTAATTCATTAGTAATTGGAATATTATTAAAATCATTAATCATTGCTTTTAGATGCTTCTTTAATCTAAAAGAGCTGATTTTTTTATTATTAAGATATTCTTGACTTAAATAGTTTATCCAGTATTCACTTAATTCTTTAGTTGTACCTTTATTAGTTTCATAAGGAATAGTTTGATTATAAAGAAGCATTAATAAATCACCTAAAGTAATACTCTGGATTAATTTTTTAAGTAAATTAAAACTTAATTTAAAACCAGGATTACTTTCAATGTTACTGGCGTTTAAAGAGATAACTGGGATAAAACCATAATCTGCTTTTTTTAAAGCACTTCTTAAAAGATGAATATAATTACTAGCTCGGCAACCACCTCCGGTTTGGGTTATGATTAAAGCTACTTTATGAACATCATAGTGACCGGAATTTAAGGCATCTAAGAATTGACCAATAACATAAATAGCTGGAACACAGGTATCATTATGAACATATTTATTACCAAGATAAGCGATTTCCTTACTATTATTATTGATAACTTCTGATTTATAGCCAAATGAATTTAAGGTAGCTGATAATAATTCAAAGTGAAAGGGAGCCATCTGCGGTATTAAAATCGTATAATCTTTTGCCATTTCTTCAGTAAAAACAACTCTATTTTCCATATTAAACCTCCATCACATTCAATAGACTACGTAGTCTTATATTAGTACTACCAATATTGGAAATATCATCTATTTTAATTTGCGTATAAATCTTTTGATTATCTTCCAGAATTCTTTTAACTTCATCACTAGTAATAGCATCTAAACCACAACCAAAAGATACTAATTGGACAAGATTGATATTGGGATATTTACTTATTAAAGAAGCAGCATTATACATTCGGTTATGATAGGTCCATTGATTTAGAACTTTGATATTTTCATTACTTGCTAAACGGAAACAATCCTCGCTTAAAACCACACATCCTAAATCATTAATGAGACGATCAATACCATGATTGATTTCGGGATCAATATGATAAGGTCTTCCTGCTAGAACAATAGCTTTAAGATTATTATCAATGATCTCTTTCATAACTTCATCACCTTTAAGAAAGATTTGTTCACGGTAATGAGCTTCAGCCTGTTTACCGGCTCGATAAGCTAGCCGTAGTCTTAGTTTAGACGTTTTCTTAATTTTAATCATTTCACTAAACATATTTTTAATAAATTTATGCTCATCTTCTAAAGATAAATAGGGCATAATAAAATTTATTTTTTCAAAGTCAAAATTAGCATTAATTAATTCGGGATAACATCCAACAACCGGACAATTATAATGATTTTGCAGTTTTAAGCTTTCCATTTCATTATAAGGCATATTGGGATAGAAAATAGTATCAATATCTTTTTCTAGTAAATTGATGATATGACCATGAACAATTTTAGCTGGATAACAAATAGTATCACTAGCAATCGTATGTTGCCCTTTTTTAATTAATGATGAGGTACTCTTATCACTTACAATTACTTTAATTTTTAAATAATTAAAGAAACCAATCCAAAAGGGGATATTCTCATACATATTTAAACCTCTTACAATACCAATACTTTGACTATAATCATATTGTTGATTAATAATATTTTGTAATAAATCAAGTTTATATTGATAAAGATTGGCTAAATTCTTAAGATTCTTTTCTTTTTTTAAGGGATTAGAACATTTATTATTGGCAATAAATTGAGCATTATTACTAAATTTATTAATTGTTAAGACACATTTATTAGGACATAGTTTACAAGTTACATTACTAGCTTCATAGATAAAAGCTCTTAATTGAGCATGACTAAGTAGTTTTGAAGTACTTAGGGCTTTTTCTTTAGCAATTAAAGCCGCTCCAAAAGCTCCCATTAATCCCGCAATTTGAGGTCTAATTACTTGAAAACCAATCTCATCTTCAAAGGCCTTTAAAACTGCATCATTTAAGAAAGTTCCGCCTTGAACAAGAACTTTAGTACCAAAGTTATCTTTAAAATTAGTTGCTCTAATAACCTTATACAAAGCATTTTTAACAACTGATATTGCTAATGAAGCACTGATATCACCAACACCTATTTGCATAGCTAGAGCTTGTTTAATACCACTATTCATAAAAACCGTACATCTTGTTCCTAAGTCTAGTGGTCTCTTAGCTTGAATAGCCATCTTCGCAAACGTTTCAACATCATAACCTAAGCTATTCGCATATGTCGAAATAAAAGAACCACACCCACTAGAACAGGCTTCATTTAAGACAATAGAAGTAATAACCCCTTTATCAATCGTAAAATACTTCATATCTTGACCACCGATGTCTAGGACAAATTCAACATCATTTAAGAAATATTTAGCAGCTTCATAATGACAAATAGTTTCAACTTGACCATAATCAAAGGAGAAAGCATTTTTAATTAATTGTTCACCATAACCAGTACTACATGAACTAATAATCCTAATCCGATCTTCACAAAGTTCATAAATATTAAGGAGTTCTCTTTTAATAATATCTAAGGGATTACCTTGATTAGGACCATAATATTGATACAACATTTCATTATCTTCGCCAATTAAGACTAGTTTAGTAGTAGTACTACCAGCATCGACTCCTAAATAAGCATGACCATGATAATTTCTGATATCATATTCAATAATACTATTATTATGTTCTTTAATAAAATTTTGATAGGCTAAATCATCTTTAAAAAGGGGAGCCAGAAAGTTTTGATTATCAAAATCATCATCATTATTTAACATCGCCATTAAATCATTGATATTTATTAATTCATTCTTAGGGAATAAGGCACAACCATAAGCGACAAAAATCTCACCATCTTCAGGAACAAAGCTATCTTCTAGTTTTAAAGTCTCAATAAATCTTTTTCTTAGTTCACTGCTAAAAGTTAAAGGGCCTCCTAAAAAACAAACTTTACCTTTAATCTCTTTACCTTGAGCTAAACCAATGATGGTCTGATTAACGATAGCTTGATAAATACTTAAGGCAATATCTTCTTTACTAGCCCCTTGATTCAAAAGAGGTTGAATATCATTTTTCGCAAAAACCCCACAGCGACTAGAGATATCATATATTTTATTAGCATGGCTTGCTAAATCATTTAATTCATTGACATTAACTTCTAAGAGCTGGGCCATCTGATCAATAAAAGCCCCTGTTCCGCCAGCACAAGTACCATTCATTCTTTGTTCGATATTACCATTATCGATAAAGACAACTTTAGCATCTTCACCACCTAATTCAATAATGACATTAACATCTTCATAAAGATGTTCAACGGCATAATAGGCACAACTAACTTCTTGAATAAAAGATAAGTTATTTTTTTTAGCGAGTCCAAGACCAGCACTACCGGTTATATTCATATAGATTTCATTACGAGGATGAATACTTTTAAATTCATTTAACATCTTTTCTAAAGTATTATTTATTTTAGAATAATGTCTTTGATATTTTTTATAAATAGTCTTATCAGCTGCAATCGCCACTAATTTAATGGTCGTACTTCCAATATCAATTCCTAATTTTATCATGCTCTACCTTCTAACTATTAAGTATTTATAATAAATAATATTACTAAAGTATCTATTTTAACATAAGAAATGAACTTTGTATATTTTATAATAGTGAATATTATTTTATTTCATGACCATTTAAACAACCCATATTAACATGACAGTATCCTGTTGGATTTTTATCAAGGTAATCTTGATGATATTCTTCAGCTTCGCAAAAGCTGATTAAGGGTTTATTTTCAAAAACGATATTCTTAGGATAATGTTGTTCTTGATTAAAGATAAAGTCTTCAATGATTAAAGCGTCTTCTTGTTGTTCATAATAAGCTCCAACCCGATAAGAATGACCATAATCACCACCTTGTTGATCTAAACTAGTAGGATCGATGATTCTAAAGAGTAATTCAAGTATTTTATCAAGACTTATTATCTTTTCTTGATAAGTAAGTTTAACCCCTTCAATAGCATCATATTTTTGCGTACACACTTCTTCATAGCTAATTGGATTTTTAGTACTATTAATATAACCAACAATCGTTTTATCAATTCCTTTTACTTTTTTAAAATAGTGTTGCACTCCCCAAAAACAACCACCAGCAATAATAATCTCTTTCATAAGAATAACCTCATTTCATAATAGCTTTATTATATTATTATTGAAGTAAACATTCAAATAATAAGACAGCTTGTTAAGATAATTTAATTTAATAAAATATTAGTTATGATAATTATTAAAGATAATTTAAAGATGAATTTATTTTATTAATAAGAATATTCATGATATAGTATTTATCAAGAAAGTTGGTGTTAAGATGAAAAAAGTCATGGTTATTACAGGAGGATCATCAGGAATTGGTAAATACTGTTGTACTTATTTTAATAAGCTTGGTTATGAAGTTATTACTGGAGCACGAAGTATTGATAAAATGAAGGATCTTCAACAAGTCGGTATTAAAACTCATTATTTAGATCTTAATGATGATGATTCGATTAAAGCTTTTGTGATGTTTATCAAAAAAGAAACTACTCATGTCGATGTCTTGATTAATAATGCCGGTTATGGTTCATTTGGGGCTTTAGAGGATGTCAGTATTAATGAAGCTAAACGACAATTTGAAGTTAATGTCTTTGGGTTAATGGCTATTACTCAAGCGCTATTACCATTGATGCGTATTCAAAAACAAGGTCAGATTATTAATATTTCTTCCATAGCAGGTCGTGTTTATACACCTTTAGGAGGTTGGTATTATGCCTCAAAACATGCTTTAGAAGCTTTGAGTGATGTATTAAGATTAGAACTTAAAGAGTTTGGAATTGATGTTATTGTGATTGAACCAGGTGGTACCCAAACTAATTGGCAAGCCACGATGGCTGAACAAATGATGAAAGCTACTCCTCAAGATTCACCTTATTATGAGATGGCATTAAATTATCAATCATTTGATCAAGATCTACCAATCAAAAATGCGCAAGTCGAAGATATCGCTTTGTTGATTAATAAAGCTCTTAAAGCTAAAAGACCTAAAGCTCGTTATCTTTTTGCCTTTAGTGATAAATTAATGGTCTTCTTAGTTAGAAAACTACCTACTAAAATAACTGATTGGGGCATTAATAAAATGATGAAAAAATTTAAGAATAAATAAGAAAAAAGACTATTGATAGCTAAAAATAGTCTTTTTTAATAGTATGATGGAAGTCCTTATTTAATAAAAAAAATTACTTAAGTAAAGTAATTTTAAAGAACTTTATAATTGATAAGTTCTAATATTTTAAATGGGGCGGCCGAAGGGAATCGAACCCTCGAATGACGATGCCACAAACCGTTGTGTTAACCACTTCACCACGGCCGCCATATTTAGTACTTTAATATAATACCCTATTTTTATGGCTTTGTAAAGATATATTAGTTAGTTTAAAGGGTTGTTTTGGGTATTTTCATAATAAGGAATTACTAATTGTTAAAATATTATTTATTAATTGGATATAGTTGCTTATCTAATAACTCTATACTATAATAGTTGCATTAGAGTAGATAACTTCATTAGATATTAATATGGGATGTTGATTAGTATCTGATAATGGGTTGTTGCATCCGCTAATATTATAGTTAATTAGTGGTCTCTAAATATAAGGAGGCTTTTATTATGATTATTATTATTTCACAAATAATTGTATTATGTATTATTCTTGCAATGTTTTATTTGGCGTTCAAGAATGATAAAAGTAAGTTTAATGTTTCAGAGATTGCGATGGTGGCATTATTCTGTGTCATCATTGCAGTGCTTAGTCGTTTTTTGTCGATTAAATTTCCACCGGCTCAACCAATCTTTGTCATCAGTTTTGCGAGTGCCATATCCATTAGTTTAGGCTTATTAATAAATGTCAAACTAGCGATAGTGGCTGGTTTAATCACCGATTTGATTGGGGTCTTAATCGCTCCCGCTGCTGGTGATAACTCAATGCCTTTTCTAGGTTTTACCTTAACTGCTATTCTAGCAATCTTATTACCTTGTTTATTGTATCGCGCAACTAATAAATTTAATAAACAGATCTTAAATATTATCATTGTCTTTGTCTTAGGTTTTACGGTTTTATTTGCGGGAATCTATTTATTTAATGTTAGTTCTCTTTCTATTGATCAAAATAAAACAATGTTGAATGATGGTATTAGATATATTATTCTATTTTCATTAATAGTCATTGCCATTATTATTTGTCTGATTAATTTCTGGTTAGAAAAAAAAATAGTGATGTCTCAAGAATACCGTTTAAGCATATCACAACTTTCCTTAATTGTATTATGTGTTGAAGTGGTTTGTCATATTATTTTGACTTCTTTATGGGTTAATATTATGTATGGAGTCCCCTTTATGTTAGGAATGTCAACAAGAATGATTAAAGCTATTTTAATGTTACCATTAAACATCTTAGTTATTTCTTTAATCATTACTTATATTCCTAAACAGTTTAAAAAGCATTTACTATTTAATAAGGATGAACAAAACGATGTTACTGTTGTTGCTGATAACTAAAAAAAAGAGCCTGAAGGCTTCTTTTTTATTAATAATTAATTATTTTAAATATTCTTTTGTTTTTGTATCAAGGGTACTTTCAGAAACATTTTGTCCGATTTGACCTTGATAGTTACCATCTTTAAAGTATAGTGTCGTCGGGGTACCCTTGATCGTATACTTTACTGTATAGTCATTAAATATTGTTTGTTCTTCAGCATTTTTAACTTCTTCAAGCATGATTCGATTAAAACTAATGTCGGGATGTTCTTTAGCGTATTTTTCAATTGTTGGTGCAAAATTGATGCAGTGGGCACAATTAGAGCTAGCAACTTCAACAACAAAAGTTTCCTTTTTTTCAATTTTTTGAGCGATATCGGAAGGTTGAATATGGGTGATAGGTTCTTTTGCACCACAACCAACAACAACGATGATCATTATTAAACAAGCTAATAAAGTAAATTTTCTTTTCATTATTTTGCCTCCTATATTTGCAGTAATTATAACATAAAATAACTGGGGATGGTATTGGTTACTTATTTATATTTATGCTGATTTATGATAAAATAAGAAACAGAGGTGGTTTCGGTGAATTTAGATATTAAAATAATTGTCATAATAATGGTAGTTATTATTCTATTAATAATAACAACTGTTTTTGGAGTACTATCATATAAGAAGAAACAAAGATTAAGTAAGTTAGATTTTCTTCAAAATCGGATTGATACTTTAAAAGCTTTACCAGTTCAATATCTTCTTAATAAAGTATCACTGATGCCTAAATCAGATGAAACTAATTTAGAATTTGAAAAATGGGTTAAAATATATAAAATATTAAGTACTGAAAAAGGCGATGTGATTAAAAAAGAACTTAATACTATTGAAGGTTTAGTTTATGGACGTAAGTTTAAAGATAGTAGTAAACATTTAGTTGATTTAGAAAAAGATATTAATGATTATGAAAATCAATATAATCAACTATTAAATGAATTAACCCAAGCAACTCAAATTGATGTTAAAAATAGAGAAGAACTTACTAATCAAAAAGAATTATTTAGGAATTATAAAAAGATGTATAAGACTAATTTTGATAGTTATACCCCTTTTAATAGTGCTATTGAAAGATATTTTATTAGTATCCAAGATGCTTTTGCGAATATTGATTTATTATTAAATGAATCACAAGTTGATAAAGCTAAAATTAAAGCTGCTAATCTTGATGGGGAACTATTGATGGTTAAGGATATCTTAAATAACTTACCTGTTATTTTAGATGAATTAAGAAAAGAAATACCGACCTATTATAAGAATGTTGAACAACGTTATAATGATGTTTTGAATAAGAAATTTCATATCAATCATCTCAATATTCCTAGTCGTTTAAAACAACTAAATAATGATATTATTAATGCTTTATCTAAAAATCATGAAGTTTTATTAAATGATTTACATACGATTATAAAAGATAGTAATTTAGAACTAAACTTAATTAGTAAAGAGTTAGATGAAGAGATTCGTTGTCATGAACAATTAGAATTAGGAATTCAAGATTTAGTAGGACTATGTATCGATGCGGATAAACTGTGTAAGAGCGTTAATGTTGAACTGCAAAAGGTTAATCTTAAGTATTATTTATTTCCTAATGAGGAAGATAATTTAAATATGGAAACTAATTTATTGTTTGATTGTATTATGCAGAAGAATGATATTGTTTCCCAATACCAAGGTAATAAATTTATTGCTAGTGATTTGAATAAACAGACCCTTAAATTAATACCACGAATCAAAGGGCTAATAATGGCTTTCTCAGCTTATGAAAAACACTTAGATGATTTACAAGCTGATGAAAAAAGATTGTTAGATGAACATGTTAATATGCTTTATATTATTAAAGATTGTGAAGCCCGTCTACGAATAATGAATCTACCAATTTTATCACAAGCTTATTATCAAAGTATTGAAGAATGTAAAGAAGGTGTTGATCAAGTTGATGCTTATCTTAAAGAACATCCTTTAGATATTATTAAAACTAAATCACTAAGTAGTGAAGTTAATGAAAATGTTTATCGCTTGTATGATAATTCTCGTAATTTATTAAAAACAGCCCAGATGGCTGAAAATACGATTACTTTTGTGAATCGTTATCGTTCTTCTTATCCGGAAATTGAAACCATTTTAACAAGAAGTGAAATCTTCTTTAGTAATGGTGAGTATACTAAATCATTATCGAGTGCGATTGAGGCCGTTGAATTTCTCTATCCTGAAGTAAAGAAAGAGTTGTTTGATTATCGCTCATTACAATTAAAACAAGCTCCTATGTAAGTGGGAGTTTTTCTTAGAAATATAATACCAGTATCATAGAAAGGAATGATAAGATGATCTATCTTGATAATGCTGCCACAACCCCCTTAAATGAAGAAATAAAAGTAACATTATTTAAATTATATGATAATTATTTTATGAATGCTGATAGTCCTTATTTACCAGCCTTACATATTAATCAGCTTCAAGAAGAAGCGCGCTTACAACTTGCGAGCTTATTAAAGGTTAAAAGTAATGAATTGATTTATACAGCCAGTGGTAGTGAAAGTAATAATATGGCTATTAAAGGCATTGCTTTTAAATATTTAAACAAACCTAAAAAACATCTCATTACTTCGCTGATTGAACATAGTTCAGTTTATGAATGTATGAAACAACTTGAGACTTTAGGCTTTGAAGTAACTTATTTGAAACCTGATTGTTATGGAAGGATCAACAATGAAACAATCATCGAAAATATTAAAGATAATACTATTTTAATTAGTATTA
Organism: Bacilli bacterium; assembly: GCA_031289255.1. Classification (GTDB taxonomy): domain Bacteria; phylum Bacillota_I; class Bacilli_A; order JAJDGJ01; family JAJDGJ01; genus JAISTP01. The sequence continues at coordinate 5,466 of JAITPW010000075.1, read as the reverse complement.
TGAAAATTAATTCCGAAATAGGAGCTCTTAATAATGTTGAAGACCTCTATGATGAAATAAAAAGTATTAATAAAAACATTGTTCTTCATATTGATTATGTGCAAGCTCTTGGTAAATATGATTTAGCTTTAAATAAATGTGATTTAGGGAGTTTTTCAGCCCATAAGATTAATGGTTTTAAAGGTAGTGGCTTATTATATAAGAAACATAATATTACTTTAGTGCCTTTAATAAGTGGCGGACAACAAGAATTTCATTTAAGAGCTGGAACTAGTAATTATTTTTATAATATTCTTTTTACTAAGACTTTGCGATTATATTTATTAAAAAGAAATGACAAGTTTATCCAAGATAAATTTAATTATTTATATGATTTACTATTACAAGATCAAAGAATTATTATTAATTCTAATCGTCTTAATAATTCTTATTTTATTATTAACTTCTCCATCCCTTTTTATAAACCAGAAGTAATTTTAAATGCTTTAGAGAATGAAGATATTTATCTTAGTACGAAGAGTGCTTGTTCTAGTAATGTGAAAAGAAGTCGGGTTATAGATAGCTTAAGTATTAGTGATGAGCGTAAAGATAGTGCTTTTCGCTTAAGTCTAAGTTTAGATACAACTATTGATGATTTAAGTATTTTTTATGAAAAATTAATGACAATTATCAATAATATTCAAACATAAAAATCTTATAAGAAATGAGTGATGGTATGGAAGAAGTAATTTTAATTAGATATGGTGAATTAAATACTAAAGGGAAGAATCGGAAGATCTTCATTGATCGTTTAGAGGGTAACATTAAGAAAAAATTAAGTAGTTATCCTGATTTAGAAATAAGAGCTTATCGTGATCGGATGTATTTATATTTTAAAGAATATGAAGTAAATAAAATTCTTGATAATATTAAAGATGTTTTTGGAATTCAATCTTTTTCACTCGCTAAAAAAATAAACAATGATTATCAAAATATCGAAGATGAAATCATGAATATTATTGATTTCTCTTTATATCAAACTTTTAAAGTAATTACTAAACGTGGTGATAAAAATTATCCTTTAATAAGTGATGAAATAAATCGTAAAATAGCCCATCGTATTTTAAAAGATACGACTTTAAAAGTAGATGTTCATAATTATGATTTAGGAATAAATATTGATATTAGAGCGGGCTATGCTTATGTCTTCTTTGATAAGATTAAAGGAGCTGGGGGTTATCCAGTCGGTATTAGTGGTAAAGGTTTATTGATGTTAAGTGGGGGGATTGATTCACCAGTAGCAGGTTATTTAAGTATGAAAAGAGGCGTTAAAATCGAGTGTCTCCATTTTGCTTCACCACCCTATACTTCTCAAAAAGCTTTAAATAAAGTTCTGCAATTAGCAAGTAAATATTTAAACTACGTCGATGAAGTAATAGTTCATAATGTTAATTTAACTGATTTACAATTACTTATTAATAAGAATGTTGATAGTAGTTATTCAATGACTATTTTAAGAAGAATGATGTATCGGATAGCTCATCGCTTATGTGAATTAAGAGATATCGAAGTGATTATTAATGGGGAGAGTATTGCTCAAGTCGCTAGTCAAACGCTTCAAAGTATCGTGGTTATTAATGAAGTAACTAATCGTCCTATTATTAGACCGTGTGCTTGTTTAGATAAATTAGAAATAATTGAACAAGCTAAGAAGATTGATACTTACACGACTAGTATTTTACCTTATGAGGATTGTTGTACGATTTTTCTACCACCTAATCCAAGTACTAATCCTAAATTAAAGAGAGTTTTAATTAATGAAGAACGCTTTGATTATGAAAAGGAATTAGATAAATGTCTTGAACATTATGAAACAATTACTATTAACAAAGATAATGTTAATGAAATTCTTCATATTGATGAAGATTTATTCTAAAATTTATTAAAGGAATATTATTAATTTAAACTTTAATAAAACTATTCTTTTTGTTATAATAGGTAAGACTTAATAAGAGAGTGATAAAAAAATGAAAGAAATAATAAAAATTGAAGGTCGTCATAAACTAAATGGTAAAGTAAAAATTAATGGTGCTAAGAATGCAACAGTTGCTTTAATACCGGCTTTAGTTCTAGCTGATGAACAAGTAGTATTACAAGGTGTTCCCGATATTAGTGATGTTAAAGTATTAGCTGAAATATTAGAATATTTAGGGGTTGAAGTTACACGTAATGGTGATGAATTTATTGCGAATCCTCATCATATGGTTAATAAAGAGCTTCCTAATGCTTTAGCTAGCCAATTACGAGCATCTTATTATTTTATGGGTTCTTTACTAGGAAAATATAAAGAAGTAAAAATGAAGATGCCTGGTGGTTGTTACTTAGGACCACGACCTATTAACTTACACATTAAAGGGTTTGAATTATTAGGAGCTAATAAAATTACTGATTATGATGGTTATCATTTAAAAACTGAACAATTAATTGGTAATAAAATATATTTAGACTTCGCTTCGGTAGGAGCAACGATTAACATTATTTTAGCAGCTACTAAAGCAGAAGGAATTACTGTCATTGAAAATGCTGCTAAAGAACCAGAGATCATTGATGTTTGTAACTTATTAAATAAAATGGGTGCTAAAATCAAAGGGGCTGGTACTGATGAAATCACTATTAATGGTGTTGATTATCTCCATTCATGTATTCACGAAATAATTCCTGATCGGATTGAAGCAGGAACTTATTTAATAATTGCGGCGGCAGCTGGTGAATATGTCCTTATTGAAAATATTATCCCTCAACATTTAGACAGTTTAACTTCTAAGCTAAAAGAGATGGGTGTTAATATGGAAATATTAGAAGATTCCATTATTATTAAAGAATCAAAAAACCTGAAAGCAATTGATATAACTACGCAAACTTATCCAGGCTTTGCGACGGATTTACAACAACCCTTAACAGCATTATTAACACAAGCCAAGGGCATTTCTAAGATAACTGATAGTATTTATCCAGAAAGATTTAAACATACTTTAGAATTGAATAAAATGGGGGCCAAGGTTAGTACTTTTATGAATATGGCGATTGTTGAAGCTCCTTCACCATTAAATGGTGCTCAAGTATCAGCAACTGATTTAAGAGGCGGAGCGGCTATGATTGTAGCTGGTTTACTGGCTGAAGGAATTACTGAAATTGATAATATTTATCATATCGATCGTGGTTATTCGAAGATTGATATTGTTTTAGAAGAACTTGGTGCTAAGATATGGCGAGAAATAAAATTTAATGATTAAAGCACAATTTTGTGCTTTTTTATTTACGATTGGGAAAATATTTCTTTGATATTAAGATAGTTGTCGTTTTGCGATATATTTAAATCGTGAATCAGCAAATGAACAATTATCACTTATAGATTTAAAAAATGGTAATGAAGAAGAGGGGATTATTTCTAAACCATTTAGTAAAGTCCAAGAACAAATGAAGGAAGTAGTAAAAAAATTGTCTGAGCTAACTGATAATTTTAATCAATTACCACCCAGTGAAAAGGCACAGGATGATGTCTTTGATAATTTAAAAGAATATAATCGTCTTCTTAGTCAGCTAAAACAATATACGAAAGATGATGATGGTAATCCAATATCAGCATATGATAATCCCCAAGATTTTTATAAACGGATTGGAATATCAGAGCAAGATGAAATTATTTTAACGACAGTTATAGCTGGAGAATTGAAAGAAAGAAGAGCGATAAAAGAGAATATCGATATTTCTAATGTTGATCTTTCCATGTTGCATATTCATAATGTTACAATTAACTATGATTATTTAGTTGACTTGATCGCCCAAATGGCTATTGAAATTTATGATAATATGAATGAGGAAGCACAAAATACTCGCAAAGAAATAGATATTGAAATTGCGAAATCAGATAGTAATAAAGAAAAAATAAAACTAAGTAATTTTGTCTCTAAAATCTTTAATAAAGAATTCAAGTTTAAAGATTATCCTGATTCTAGCGATGTTGAAATAATGAATCAAGCAATGGAGAGTTCCCAAAATGATACTAATATGTCTATTGTGACTAACTTTATTCGAAAATGGGGACTCGGTAATAATACCAATCCTAAAGATTTAGAAAATCTCTTTAAAAAACATCGAAAGGGATATGAAGATTTGGATAAACAAGGTGAATTAAGTGCTATAATGAATGGAGCTCGAATAAATTATCAAGAAATTGCAGATACAGAAATTAAAAATTTAGAATGGGTTCAATATCGTATTGCATTAAGAGATGCTTCGTATGAAGTAGCAGAGAAAATTGAAAAAGGAGAATAATTATGAATGAGATACAATTTTTAATTTATGAAGCAGATCAAAGTATTGATGTCATTGTACAAGATGAAACTGTTTGGGCGACTCAAAAATCAATTGCAGAACTCTTTGGAGTGAATAAATCTTCTATCAGTCGTCATCTTAAAAACATCTATGAAAGCAAGGAACTCGAGGAAAATGAGACTGTTGCAAAATTTGCAACAGTCGTCAATCGTGGTATTCGTGGGGAAATTGAAGAAGACTTAGCTTACTATAACCTCGATGCGATTATTTCTATTGGTTATCGAGTTAATTCGCAAAAAGCGACTAAATTTCGGATTTGGGCAACTGATGTCTTAAAAGAATACGTTCAAAAAGGCTTTAAAATTGATGTTGAACGTATGAAGCAAGGCGAAACCACTTTTAATAAAGATTATTTCTATGAGTTGTTGTTAACAGTTCGTTCTATCTGAGCAAGCGAGTATCGCATTTGGCAACAAATTACCGATGTCTTTGCGGAAATTTCTTATGACTATGATAAAAACTCGGCTATTACAAAGCAGTTTTACGCAAATATTCAAAACAAATTTCATTTTGCCATAACAGGTAAAACGACTGCAGAGCTTATCTATGATGGTGCAGATAAAGAAAAGGCAGACATGGGTTTAAGTACATGGAAGAATTCTCCAGACGGTCGTATTTTGCAATCAGATTTTGTAATTGCGAAAAATTATCTATCAAAGGAAGATATTCAAAGCCTTGAGCGAAGTGTTTCTGCCTATTTTGATTATGTTGAGCGTCTACTTGAAGACGAAACATTGTTGTCAATGGCAGATTTTGCGAAAAGTATTGATGAGTTCTTAATATTCAATCGCTATAACATTTTAGAAGGAAACGGAAAAATAAGTCACAAAACAGCCACCTCTAAAGCGATAGAGGAATATAAGGAATTTAATTTATCACAAAAAATCGTTTCAGATTTTGATAAAAAAATTAAAAAAGATAAAAGGAGAACAAAATATATACCTAAAATTTGTTTTGTAGGATACACTGATGATTGGGAACAGCGGAAGCTGGGGAAATTAGGAAAAATCTATACCGGAAATACTCCGTCAACTTCCGAAAAAGAGAATTGGACAAATGATGAAGATGGTCATGTATGGATTACGCCGACCG
>JAITPW010000073.1 GCA_031289255.1 Bacilli bacterium | reverse complement strand
CACATTTTCTAACAACTACATAACGATGCACAGTATCCTAGCGTTATGTATAAATTTCACTCCTAGTAATTATGAATACATTGTACCATATGCATAAATCAATTTAAATAACTCAACCTTATTAACATTTAAGACATATAGTGACAAATAATAGTAGAACACGATATCCTTTTAATAACTCAAAATAATCCAATGCTTTTTTAGGAATTACTTTTTTTAGATATATATTCACTTAATTTATCCGTCATTTTCTTTGTATGCATTCGATCTATATATATATAAATTCATGGTGGTAACAATACTTTTATGTCCTAAGATCTTAATTAACATTTTTACATCCATTCCTGATTTTATTGCCATTGTAGCAAAAGTATGTCTTAGATAATGAAATTTCCTGTTCTCTATCTCTAAATTATTATATAATAACAAGTATTATTTTTTAATTCCTCTAAGATCATACGGTTGACCATTTTATTTAATAACTACATATTCATTATTTCTTAAAATGTTTTTGTAGCGAAGTAAATACTGTAATTAAAAACTTGCTAATTGGAATTTTTCTAATAGAATTTTTTGTCTTAGCTGAGTCCACTATAATTTTTGTCTAATTATCCCCTTCCTTGTCAATGCCTACCCTTCTTTTTGTAATTTTAATAACTATTAAATAGTTTCTCATATCAACATTTTCCCATGTTAGAGAACACAACTCACTTATGGGTGAAAATCCACTTATTATTAAAGGTCGCTTAGGACATGAGGATATTGAAACAACATTAGGGACCTATGGTCACCTATACCCGAATAGTAATTTCGAAGTTGCTAGCAAGTTAAAAGGCATTTTAACTTGCCATACATCGTCGCAAAATATAGATATATATTGCTCAAGTAACCAGTTTACAGTTGGTTATATCCAAAATAAAAAGTGCAATAGCCGAAAAAAAGAGCTGAAACCCCTTTATTAAAGGCATTTTAACTCTCAATAATTATTCCCACTCAATCGTTCCTGGTGGTTTAGAAGTTATATCATACACTACTCGTGCTACTCCTGGCACTTCATTAATAATTCTGGTAGCCATATTTGCTAGCGTATCATAATCAATTCGACAAAAATCAGCTGACATGCCATCAATAGAAGAAACAGCTCTTATCGCTACAACTTCACCATAATTACGCATATCACCAATTACTCCGACTGATTTTGCACCAGTTAAAACCGCAAAATATTGCCATGCGCCATGATTATTTTCATCTCTTTCAATTTCTTCTCGAACAATTGCATCAACATCTTGTAATAACATTGCTTTTTCATTAGTAACATCATTTAATATTCTAATAGCTAATCCTGGTCCTGGAAATGGTTGACGATTAATAATATGTTCAGGCATTCCTAGAGCACGTCCTAAATTACGTACTTCATCCTTGAATAATTCACGTAATGGTTCAATTAATTTAAATTGCATATTGGCAGGTAATCCACCGACATTATGATGTGATTTTATGGTTTGGGCTGTCTTGGTCCCTGATTCAATAACATCAGCATAAATAGTCCCTTGAGCTAAATATTTAATATTATCTAATTTACTGGAAATATTATCAAAAACTTCAATAAAAGTGGCACCAATTATTTTTCTTTTACGTTCTGGATCACAAACCCCACGTAGTTTTTTGAAGAATAAATTTGATTCTTCAGCTAAGATAAACTCAACATCTAAATCCTTAAATAATTCAATTACTTGTTTAGCTTCATCTTTTCTTAATAATCCATGATCAACAAAAACACAAGTTAACTTTGAACCAATTGCCTTTGCCAGTAAGTAAGCTACTACTGAAGAATCAACTCCCCCACTTAAAGCACATAAAACATGATCATCATTGACTTCATCCCTTATATTAACAATTAAATCATCGACAATATTAGCCATTTCCCACTTATCTTCAATAGCACATTTATCAATAAAATTTTGGATAATTTTCATACCATATTCAGTGTGAGTAACTTCGGGATGAAATTGAATACCATACATCATCTTTTCATCATTTTCAATACCAACATATTCAGTATTTAATGAGAAGGCTATCTTTTTAAACCCCTCAGGTATTGAGACAACTTTATCGGTATGCGACATCCAAGTCAATTGATGTTGGATAGTACCATTAAATAACATACTATCAGTCTCAACTTCAATATCCGTTTTTCCAAATTCTTTAATTGTCCCTGGTATTACTTTACCACCTAGTTTATGACAAATCAGTTGCATCCCATAACAAATACCAAGAACTGGTATTCCTAAATTAAATATTTCTTCATCTATTGTAAAGGCATTATCTTCGTAAACAGAGTTTGGTCCACCAGAAAGAATAATCCCTTTTAACAATGGATCATTTTTTAATAATTTAATATCAACATCATGATGAACTAGTTTTGAGTAAACATTCAACTCTCTAATTCTTCTTACAATCAATTGATTATATTGACTTCCATAATCCAAAACCAAAATATACTCTTTTTTCATATAATCACTCATCCTAACTTATATTAATATTTTCAATAATAATCTAACTATATCCATTAAGAATTATTATACACTTTTTTTGCATGCTAGTAAATTGCTTATCAAAATTAAAGCCCCTTTCTTAAAAAAAAAATAATATTTAAAGTTATTAATATCTTATTAAGATAACTCTTTTATATTATTATGTATTTGTTTTAGCATAGCCAAGTTCATACTAAAGCTAATTATTATTAATAAAATCATCTCTAAATCATGATTACCAGTAAGAGGAAGCATGATCTTTTCATCATTAATATTATCACTTTCATTATCATCATTATTCATCAATAAAATCTTATGATAAACAAAAGTAAACGTTTTATTCTTACTAATATCCTCAATCATCTTAATATCATGAGGTGATTTTTCAATATCTATTAAATAATTTGCAATATCTAATTGATAATTACTTAAATTTAAACCATTAAAATTATTTTCATCAATAATAATATCTTCATGTAATTTATTATTTTCTTCATCAACATACTTAATCGTAATATGACAATCACATTGTTTTTTATGATATTTATAAGTCAGAACAGTTGGTTTTTGTTGATAATAACTATGATTATTTAATGATGTATTTTCTTTATTTAAATGATAGCCCTTTATTTTTAATAAATGATCTTTATGAAAAACATGATATTTTTTATTAGTTTCACCTTTGATAATAAGGTTATTAATAAGAGCTCCATTATCTTCATCAAGGGCTCTAATAATTAATAAATTTGATAATAATGGATTACCATCAAATGAACCAGCTGCTATCCCTTCAATATTAAACAAAGTAGTAATTTTTAGTTTATCAAGATTTTTTTGGTAAACAATAGTTAATATCGAACTATCAGATTGATTATTAAGTAGATATAATTTGCCATCATCGATTTGTAATTTTATATTATCAGTATTCCCATAAATTTCTTGAATATCATCTTCATCAAGCAGATATATGACATCTTGCTCCAATTTAAGATTCATTTTAAGATAAAAAGTATTATCAGCCTTTTTATCATTGTCTCTAAAAGCAAATTCCTGTTTTATACTCATAAATTCTTTATTTTCATCAGAAATATAAACCATTTTCTTTTTGATTATTGAATAATCATCAAAGAAAGATAATGTTCCATCTTCATAGTTAATATTTAAAAATGATATGTTTAAATCATTATTATCTAAATTATTATTATTCACTTTATTATAAGTACTAAGGGGCGTATTAAGATCACTACTAAATCCCTCAATAAGCTCAGTATTTAGAAAAAGTATTATAAATAATAAACAACAAAACTTTATTATTGACTTATTAAATAACTTTATCATTATAACCATCCCTTTACTTATAGATTAAAAATACAATTAATATATCGTAGTAATTATAAATGGTTGTCATGATATTGTAAAATTATTTGCAACATTAAATTTATGATACTAAAAATAATTCTATTTCTTTTTTAAAACATTATCTAAAGTATTAATAGCATTACTTAATTGCTTCGTACTTACCTTAGTATAAATTTGGGTTGTTTCTAAATTCTCATGTCCTAATAACTCTTGTAAAGTTCTTAAATCCATACCATTATTCAATAAATGAGTAGCATAAGTATGACGAAATTGATGAGGTGTGATATTACTATATTGCATAAATTTAAGCCATTTATCTTTTAAAATAAATTGAACGCCGCGAACACTTAAATTAGTACCATTCTTATTAATTAATAAATAAGAACAAACTTTATTATTTAATAGTTCTTTTCTCGTATTTAATAGATACTCATTTAATAAAGTTTTAGTCCCCTCATCAAAATAGACGATTCTTTCTTTATGACCTTTTCCTAAGACTCTAATACTTAAATTATTTAAATCAAGATCATTAAGTTTAATATTTACTAATTCACTTATTCGTAAACCAGTTGCATATAATAAAGTAAATATTAATTTATTACGCTTATCTAATTTAGTTAAATTAAACGATTCTAAAAAATTAAATAAGGTTTGTTCTTCAATTACATCAACTAATTTCTGAGCCTTTTTAGGCAAAGCTATTTTATCAAAAAAATTATCATCGATAACTTCTTTTTGAAGTAAATATTTATAAAAGGTTTTTAAAGCACTAATCTTACGAGCTTGCGTGCTATTAGTTAAGTTTTTATCATATAAATAAGATAAGTATTCTAAAACATTCTCATACTTAATCAAAGCAATATCACAATTAAAATAATTTAAGTATTCCTTAACATCTCTTTGATAAGCAGCAATCGATTTATCAGCCAGAAATAACTCATATTTTAAATATGATGTAAAACTACTTAATAATGATTCCATTTTGATCAATAAACTCCTTCATTTTTGCTAATGCTCTTTGAGCAATTATTAATTTTTTATCTTGTTTTTTTACTTTACCTTCTAATTTTTTAACGATACCAAAATTAGCATTCATCGGCTGAAAATGCTGGGGATTAGCATTCGTTATATAATGGGCCATGGCTCCACAAATACTTTCTTCAGGAAAGATTAATAACTCCTCTTGTTGATAATAACGAGCCATATTAATACCAGCCATTAAACCACTTGCAATACTTTCTACATAACCCTCGACACCACTTATTTGTCCAGCAAAAAATAAATCATCATTAAATTTACTTTGAAAAGTCGGTTTCAATAGTTTAGGAGCATTAATAAAAGTATTACGATGCATTACTCCATATCTGACAATATTAGCATTTTCCAGACCTGGAATCATCTGAATGAGACGTTTTTGTTCAGCATATAATAAATGAGTTTGAAAACCGACCATATTATATAAATGAGCTTGGGCATCATCTTGTCGTAATTGAACCACTGCCACTGGATGATCATGTTCATCTTTTTCTAAACCAACTGGTTTTAAAGGTCCATAAAGCATAGTCTGATAACCTCGTCTTGCTATTTCTTCAATTGGCATACATCCTTCAAAGACAATCAATTTCTCAAATTCTTTTAACGGTGCACATTGAGCTTTTATTAAAGCATCATACCAATTATTATATTCTAATTCATTCATAGCACAATTAATATAAGAAGCTTCCTCTTTATCATAACGAGACTTATAATAAGCTTTATTAAAATCAATCGATGCTTTTTCAATAATAGGAGCAATAGCATCATAAAAATACAAACTATCAGTATTTGTTTTTTTTAAAATATCATTACTTAATGCTTCACTACTTAAAGGTCCACTAGCAATAATACATCGACCTTCAAAAATCGCTTGAGCTTCTTCATTAATTACTTCGACATTATCAAGATTTTTTATTTTATTTGTTAAAGCTTGGGCAAACCCTTCACGATCAACAGCTAAAGCTGCCCCAGCTGGCACTTGATGTTCATAAGCCGTCTTCATAACAATTGAGTCTAGTAATAATAATTCTTGTTTTAAGATACCTACCGCATTTATCAATTGGTCTCCTCGAAAAGAATTAGAACAGACTAATTCCCCAAAATAAGCACTTTGATGAGCTGGTGTCATCTTATGAGGACGCATTTCATATAGTTGTACTTTAATATTTCTTTTTGCTAATTGATAAGCCGCTTCGCATCCAGCTAAACCAGCTCCAATAATTTTTACTGGATCCATTTTTTAATTCTCCTCTTTTTTAATAAAAGGCTATCTTGAGATAGCCTTAAACAACAATCATTCTGATAAGGATAATAATAAACATCATAATCATTTATCAATATTCTTAATACGATCATTTAATTGATAACTTAAATATTATTTTCTTTTGCAACGATACTCTTAGCATCTTCACCATTTATTTTATCATCTTTCACTAATTCGCTTAAAGAAGTGACCAAGCCAGCCATATTTTGAATATCACTAGGAATAATAATCTTTGTCGCTTTACCATCAGCAACTTTTTGAAATGTTTCTAATGATTTAATATTAATAACACTTTGATTAACATCTACTTTTTTAATATATGAAAGACCTTGAGCTGTCGCTTCATTGATTAAACGAATGGCTTCAGCATCTCCTTGAGCATGTTTAATTTGTTGTTCCTTATAAGCTTCTGCTCGTAAGACAATACTTTCTTTATCTCCTTCAGCCTTCGTAATAGCTGCTTGTTTTTGGCCTTCAGCTAAAAGAATAGCTTCTCGTTTTTCTCTTTCAGCTCGCATTTGTTTTTCCATAGCTTGTTGAATATCAATCGGCGGAACGATATTCTTTAATTCCACCCGATTAACCTTAACTCCCCATGGATCACTGGCTTCATCAAGAATGATACGCATTCTAGTATTAATCGTATCACGTGATGTTAATGATTCATCTAATTCTAAATCTCCAATAATATTACGTAGGGTTGTAGCTGTTAAATTTTCTAAAGCTAATAAAGGATTATTAACTCCATAAGCATATTGCTTTGGATCAGTTATTTGAAAGAAGATAACCGTATCTATTTGAATAGTAACATTATCTTTTGTAATAACTGGTTGGGGAGGAAAATCAATCACTTGTTCTTTTAATGATAGTCGGGCATAAACACTTTCAATAAAGGGTAATAAAAAATGAATACCACTATAACAAACACGATTAAAATTTCCTAATCTTTGAACAACTAAGCAACTAGCTTGTTGTACTATTTTTATTCTCGTAAATAAATAAACTAATAATAAGACAATTAATAATAAAAATATTATTAATCCTATTCCACCGACAAATCTCATCTAAAATCCTCCTCTTTTTTCTTAACAATAATTTTTGAACCAATAATCTTTTCAACGATAACAATATCATGAGGTTCAATAATAACATCTTCATTAACTCTTGCTGTCCATTCTTTACCAGCTACTTTAACTAGGCCATTTTGGTGTAATGAAATTCTTTCTAAACAGACGCCATCTTCACCAATAATTAAATCGAGATTAGTAGGAATACCTTGCCTGTTATCATTAACTTTAATGTTTAATAGTCTTCTCATCAATGGCACAATCAAGAATAAACAGATAATTAAAACGATAATAAAGGCACTAAGTTGTCCAACAATATCAAAACCGAGAGTATACATTATTAAGGCAAATATCGCTCCAATCGAAAAACATACCGAATAAAAAGTAATAGTCATCATCTCAATTAAAGCAAATACAATAATAACAGCAACCCAAAAATACATTAATAAATCTTGCATATTCAACCGCTCCTTCTTCAGCAATCTTATTATATCATTTATTTTACTTGATTAATAATATCTACTAAATAATTCCCATATTGCTGAGCAAGTTCAAGCTTATTAGCTTCAACCATAACCCTAATTAAAGGTTCAGTCCCACTAGCTCTTAATAAAACACGACCTTCATCTTTTAAAGCCTTTTCAACTTCAACAATCGCTGCTTGAACAATAGTATTATTGAAGACTAAATCCTTATCATTAACCTCAACATTTATTAATACTTGTGGGTACTTAATTAATTCTAAAGCCACCTCATCAATAGTTGTGTCTAATTCTTTTAAAGCATTCAATAATTGTAGAGCACTCAACATACCATCACCTGTACTCGCAAACTCTTTAAAAATAATATGCCCTGATTGTTCTCCGCCTAATTGATAATCATGTAAAGCCATTTCTTCATAAACATATTTATCACCAACTTTAGTTTTTACATAATTAAGACCCAATTTATCTAAAGCTTTAAAGAAGCCCATATTAGCCATGATCGTACTGACCACTGTTTTATTGTTTAAACGATTATTTAAAGCTAAATACTTAGCACAAATATAAATAATATAATCACCATCAAGAATATCACCTTTGCTATTAAGGGCTAACATGCGATCAGCATCACCATCAAAAGCAATACCTAAATCATAATGATCTTGAACCATTGCTTCTTGTAGCATACTTAAATGAGTAGAACCACAATTAAGATTAATATTTTTTCCATCATACTCATTATTAATTAATTTATAAGTAATATTTAAAGAATCTAATAAGGGACCAATTAAACAACTAGCACTACCATTAGCACAATCAACAATAATATTAAAACTACTTAAATCATGATTAATACTGTCTTTTAAATAATTCAAATAACTATTGATATGACTAGTATAATCAAAAATTTGTCCCAATAAAGAACTATCAACTAAAGAAAGCTTTATTTTATCATCAAGATAATCCTCAATTTCCTTTTCTAATTCACTACTTATTTTTTCACCTTGGGCATTAAATACTTTTAAACCATTATCATAAAAAGGATTATGAGAAGCACTAATCATAATACCTGCTTCAAAATCATTATTTTTCACTAAAAAACTAACTCCTGGAGTTGAAATAACATGTACCAAATAAGCATTAGCTCCCATACTAGTAAGACCAGCACAAAGACTAGCTTCTAACATATCCTTTGATAATCTTGTATCACTACCAATAAGAATCTTTTTACCTTGATATTTATATCCTAAATATTGTCCTAATTTAAAAGCAATACTTGGGCTTAACTGCGTGTTCGCAATGCCTCTAATTCCATCCGTTCCAAAATAATTCATCATAAATCTCCTTTATTTAATTTTATTTATCTTAACATCAATTTTTATAAGACCTTGATCTAAAGTTAAATTATTTATCAAATTACCATCACTATCAAAAGCAATAATTTTACCATTCTGAATAAAATCATGTTCATGATCACTAACATCAACTAAGATATAAACATTAACAATACTATCCAAAGTATGTTGAGCAGCTCTTATTTTAATAACATCCTGACTTAATTTTAAATTATATTCATAATTATCATTACTCTTAACTAATTGGGGTAAAACTTTATACTCTTTTTCTTGTTTTTCATAGATATCAACTTCATAACTAGGTTGTGAATATTTGACATCAACATCTTTAGCTACCCCACTATATAGTAAATCAACTTTCTGATGCAATCCCGGTTTATAAGCTGTTAAATCAGCAATAACCATAGTCTTATTGGCAATTTCAGTCTTTCTAATTTGATCTAAAGTTCCAATTAACGATAAATCAACAGTACTTGGTAGATTCTCAATTTGATATTTATTTTTATCATAAAGTGCTTCCACTTTAATACCATAAATATTTTTACCAACATTATTTTGATTAGAAACATTAATGTCCCCAGAAAAAGTAATACCAACATAAAGAATAATCGCTAGCACTAAAGCAACTATTTTCGCAAGCGTTTGATTAGTTAAGAAAAAATCTAAACGAGAATTAATCTTTTTAACAATTCTTGATAGTTTAGAACTAATTCTTTCATAATTACTATCAAGGATCTCTTGTGATTTAATAGCTACTTTTTTAGCATTCTCAATTCGTTCACGTTGTCTTTTATCATTTAATTCTTCTTCATTATACTTCCTCATCATAAATAACCCCACTTTCTTCAAGTGTCAACAATTCAACAAAGGCTTCCTTAAAATCACTAGCTTTTACTAAAGTAGCTTCCCCATTACTAACTAACCTAATAGAGCCAGTCTCTTCACTAACGACAATCGTCAAAGAATCAGTAATTTCACTAATACCAACGGCAGCTCGATGTCGTGAACCAAAACTTTGAATAACATCAATACTAGGAGGTGGAAAGAAGGTAGAAGCACAAGCAATCCGATTAGCTTGGATAATTAAAGCTCCATCATGTAAAGGTGTTGTCGTTTTAAATATTGAATTAATTAACTCTTTTGTAATGGTTGCATCAATAATAACACCAGCATTGATAAAATCCTTTAAAGGCGTATCTCTTTCAATTGTAATCAAGGCTCCAGTCTTACTTTGAGCTAAATCAATGATAGCACTAGTAATTTCATCAATATCATTATTATCTAAATCTAAAGCAACTAAAGAGGTATGATGAATACTCGACTTACCAATCTTTTCCAGAAAAGTTCTAATCTCGGGTTGAAAAATAATAATAATCACTAAAAACCCCCAATTTATTAAATTAGAAGTTAATGATTGCAGAATACTTAAATTAAAAAAACGAGCTAAGATATCAATAACAATAACAATAATTGTCCCTTTAAAGATTCGTAATGTTTTAATATTAGTTTTAACAACTGCTAATATCCAATAAATCAATAAAGCAACAATAATAATATCAATCATTGAAATAACAACATGATAAATAGAATTAATATTTGTATAATTATTGCTCACTAACATCATATATATTCAACTCTTTTCTTAATTTTTAAATGATAATTAAATAATAATAATCCTAGAACGAGAATAACTATTAAACCAATAATACCATTTTTAGAACTACCAGTTAATGAACTAGCAACACCCATAATTAATGCCCCTAAAAAAGTAGCTCCTTTACCAAAAATATCATAAATCCCAAAATATTCATTAGCCATTTCTTTAGGAATAATTTGGGCAAAATAAGATCGAGATAAAGCTTGAATACTACCTTGAAATAAAGCGACACAAACAGCTAAAAACCAAAACTCCCAAGCCTGGTCTAATTGTAAGGCAAATAAAGTAATACCGATATAACCTATAATTGCTAGTCTAATAATGGTCGTGTTTTTTATTTTAACCACTAA
Source organism: Bacilli bacterium (assembly GCA_031289255.1). Taxonomy (GTDB): domain Bacteria; phylum Bacillota_I; class Bacilli_A; order JAJDGJ01; family JAJDGJ01; genus JAISTP01. The sequence continues at coordinate 29,139 of JAITPW010000073.1, read as the reverse complement.
ACGGGCGATGATAATCGTTGCTGGAAAAGCAATAATCTGCGTTAAAAGTAAAGCTAATAAGAGATTATTATCACTAATACCAACATCTTTTCCATAAGAAGTTGCCATCTCAATAATGGTATAAACTCCATCAATATATAAAAAGAAGGCTAATAAAAAAGTAAATAATGGCTTATTATGAAAAATACTTTTAATATTAATAAATAATCTTTTAAAACTAGTTCTGAATAAATTAACTGATTTATGATCAATATAATATTTCTGTTGATAATTTTTTAATAAAGGTAGTGTGAAAACAAACCACCATAGAGCCGTAATAATAAAAGCAATACAAGTCGCCCAACTTGTTGATAATCCTAATGAAGAAGCCTTTAATATTAGTAATAAACAAATAATAAAAGGGAGACAAGAACCAATATAACCCCAGGCATAACCTAATGAACTAACATGGTCCATATGATGATCATCACTAACATCAGGAAGCATCGCATCATAAAAAATTAAACTAGCACTAAAGCCAACCCGAGCAATCAAAACAATTATTAAAAAAATAACCCAATTACTAAAGAATCCTAATAAGAAAGTAGCACCACTACCCATCAATACAAAAATAATAAATAATAATTTCTTATAACCTTTATTATCACCAATACTTCCTAATAAAGGTCCAATCACAGCTACAATCAACGTTGATATCGCTAGAATATACCCCCAATAAGCTGTTGAATCAGCTAAAGAAACACCATCATCACTAGCAATATTCTTAAAATAAATAGGAATGATCGTTGATAATAACATCACAAAGGCTGAATTACCAATATCATACATTATCCAATTTTTTTCTAATTTACTTAGTTTCATAACTAACCTCTATTCGAAATTGCGATTAAAATAACTACTCAATTTATCATTACCTAAATAATATTGGTAAAGATTATTAATATTATCAACAGCTAAATCAATAATCTTATCTAAATCAATCATTAACTGTTTATTTAAATTATCATAAGTATGATCAACATTCTTTTTAATAATCATTTTACTAAAATCATTACCTTTACCAAACTTCTTAGATAATACTTGGATTATTTTACCCTTAACAAAATAAGGAGAATATAATTTCTTCATATAATAACGAGTTTGATAGATTGCTTCTTGAATTTTCTTAACATCAACAGCCGGATAAACAAAATTTAAATAATATCCATACTTCAGGGTCGGATTAAATAAGAATTGACGGCGAAATTTATATTCTTTATCCGCTTTACGATGCGCAAATTTCTCAATAAATAAACGATCAAGTTCCGTCTCTAAAAGCATATGTTCATTAAAATCTTTAGTAATTTTAGCAATTTTAGGATGAGCATAGCTATCTAAAGTAAAATGATTACATAAACCAAACAAATAAATCATGGCCATTTCTTGAACCCAATCATCCTCTTTTTTTATTTTATCAATTGTTTCAACAAATAATTTACGAGCTTGTTTACGATGTAATAATTCACCATAAGTGTTAATATTATTCTTTTTATAAGGTTTATAAAAAAGAAAAATATCAGGCCCTTGAGCTCCTAAATCATAATAATCAACTGATTCTTTATATTTTTTTATCAGTTCTTGAAGCTTAGGATCTAATTTTTTATAAACCCTTCGACTAAAAAAATAATGTGCTGCAAATGCTGGCATATAACCACGTCCTCTGTTTTTAATTATACCATATTTACTATTAATATTAATATTTTTCTAAAGTCCTTTTTATTAAAAAAGATACCTTTTTTATTACTAATTAATTAATAATAAAAGAAAAACTAACTATTTCTTTAATGAAATAGTTAGTTATTTTATCGACTTACTGCTACAATCCCAATCATTACCAATCCATAAATAAAGAGAGGAATAACAACAACAAGATTTAATACTAAAACAATAATATAAAAGTTCTCAATTGTTCTAGTATCTTTATTATGCTTAAATTGATAATTACCATACAATGCTATTATTAAGGGCGTTATCATAAATAATGCTCCCAAAACGATACCTAAAATATCAAAACACCAAGGCAGTTTTCTTGATTTAGTCATAATAGACATAATTGTTGCCATTAGCAACGGCTGCTACTATAAAAATAATAAAAATCACAAACACTAAAACAAGAGCAATAATACTAATAATAAAAATAATATTATAAGCACTAATTAATTCCTTAACATCTTTTCCTTGCTTATATTGATGATTACCTACTAAAGCAATTAATAAACAAGCAAAGCCCATAAAAAATCCTAAAACCATTCCAGCTGTTGATATTTGCCATGGCAATTTATTTCCATAATATTTATTATTATCAACATTATTTTCCATTTGAAAAACCTCCTTAAATATATTTTATTAATTATTTTTCATTAATTTTCTTAATTATTTCTTCAATACGATTTCCTTGTTCTAAAGAATTATCAATTTTAAATATTAATTCTGGTACTTTACGAATTGATAATTCTTTAGATAATTTACTTCTTATAAAACCTTTAGCTTTTTCTAAAGCTTCCATTCCTTTAAGAGAATGGTTCCCTTCACCATAAAAATGAACATATATTGTTGCATAAGATAGATCATTAGTAACTTTAACATCAGTAATAGCCGCTAAACCAACTTTATTCTTCATTTCAAATTGAATAATATGAGAAACATTTTTAAGAATAATATGTTGTAATCGTTCAACCTTAGAACTAGCCATTAGTACTTACTAACCTCTTCCATAATATAACCCTCAATAATATCTTGTTCACGAAGATCATTATAATTTTCAATGGTCAGACCACATTCATAACCAGTATTAACCTCTTTAACTTCATCTTTAAAACGTTTTAAAGAACCAAGAACACCATCATAAATAACAACACCATCTCTTAACAATCTAACTTTACTATTGCGGATAATTGATCCTTCAATAACATAACATCCAGCTATTGTTCCTACTTTACTTACTTTAAAAGTTTGTCTTACTTCTGCTTGTCCAGTAACTTTTTCAACAATATCAGGATCAAGCATCCCTTTCATTGCCGCATCTAATTCCTCTACTATTTTATAAATGACATTATGTAATCTAATTTGCACGCCTTCTTCTTCAGCTTTTTGACGAACAGTTGCGATTGGACGGACATTAAAACCATAGATAATCGAATTACTGGCTTGAGCTAATAAAACATCTGATTCACTAATAGCCCCAGCACTAGAACGAACAACATTAATACGAACTCCTTCAATCATCGTTTTTTCAAGCGTCGCCTTAATGGCTTCAGCCGAACCAGCTACATCGGCTTTAATAATAACATTAATTTCTTTAATATCGCCTTCTTTAATTTGACGAGATAAATCATCTAATGATAGTGCCGCACTGGCACGACGTTGATCATCTAACATCTTAGCATAACGTTTTTCACCAATATTACGCGCTTCTTTTTCGGTTTCAAATGACATAAATTTTTCACCAGCTTCAGGAACATCGTTTAATCCCGTAATTTCAACAGGAATACTAGGTCCAGCTTCTTTAACTAGTTTGAAAGTATCATCATACATTTGACGAACTCGTCCAAAAGTATTACCAACTACAATCGGATCACCAACACGCAACGTACCATTTTCAACAAGCAGGGTTGCAACAACCCCTTTACCTTTATCTAACTTAGCTTCAATAACAGCTCCATAAGCATGACGTTTTGGATTAGCTTTTAGTTCACGCATCTCAGCCACTAATAATAACGTTTCTAATAATTCATTAATACCAATTCCTTTTTTAGCTGAAATGTTTTGATAAATAGTATCGCCACCCCACTCTTCAGGCATCAGACCATATTCTGACATCTCTGAGATAACTTTATCAGGATTAGCTCCCTCTTTATCAATTTTATTAACAGCTACCACAATCGGAACTTTAGCATCGCGAGCATGATCGATAGCTTCTTTTGTTTGAGGCATAACCCCATCATCAGCCGCTACGACAATAACAACAATATCAGTAACACTAGCTCCACGAGCACGCATCGCTGTAAAAGCTTCATGACCAGGAGTATCTAAAAAGGTTAAATTATGACCTTTAACGCTTACTTGATAAGCCCCAATATGTTGAGTAATACCCCCAAATTCACCTTCAATTACTTTCGTTTTACGGATTGTATCTAACAAAGTTGTTTTCCCATGATCAACATGTCCCATAATCGTAATAATGGGACTACGATCTACTAAATCATCAGGATTATCTTCAATCGCAAATGATTCAAACATAATCTCACTATCTTCTACTTGTTTACTAGCTTCAACTCCATACTCTAAACAAATTAATTCAACCATTTCATCTGATAAAGATGAATTAATAGTTGCCATATGTCCTAATAAAAATAATACTTTTATTAGCGCAGCTGGTTGCTTATTTAATTTAGTAGCTAGTTCACCGACACTGATTCCTTCAAAATATTCAATAACACCTTCAACAGGTTCATTATTCTGTTCTTGGTGAGTGGGAATATTTGAAATTAAACCACTATCTCTTTTTTTATTATTTCTTTTTTTAGCCATTATATTCCTCCTCTATTTTAGTTTCAATTAATTTCTTAAAATTATTATCAATAATAGCACAATACATTCGATTAACTTTATGCGTTGCTTGAAAAAGATCATTACTATTTAATATTTCATAACATTTAACATGATAAAAAGCACATTTATCTTTAATTCGTTTTTTAGTATTAGCACTAGCATCATTAGTAATAATAACTAATTGTGCTTGTTGTTTTTGAATCATCTCAATCGTTCTTTCACCATAAATAATCTTACCCGCTTTATGAGCTAATCCTAAACAACTTAATAATTTACTCATTTATTATATCAGCCAACTCTTGATAAATATAATCAATATTTTTAACATTAAAAGTTTTTTCAAACAATCGTTTCTTTAAAGCCAGCTCTAAATTTTCTGGTGTCAGCTTTAGATATGCTCCTCGTCCATTTTTCTTACCAGTTGTATCAACACTTACTTCATTATCCTTATTTATGACAATCCTAATCATCTCTTGTTTAGGATACTGTTCATTGGTAATTAAACATTTACGAAGAGGGATTTTTCTTTTTTTCAAATATATCAACCTCTAATCATAATACTTATCAAATTCATCATAATCAACTTCTTCATAATATTCATTTTCTAATTCTTTAGCTTTCTCTTCATCAGCTCTAATTTGCGCTAATTCTTCTTCTGAATAAATAGGAACAACTGGTTGTTCAACAGGACGATTTTCATCTAAGAAGGTAATTTCTTTTTCCTCAGCAACATTTTCTTCCTTAACAACTTCTTTTTTAATCTTTTTCTTAGTAACCGGTGTTGCTTCTCTAATATCTTGTAGTAATGTTTCAATATCAATAACCGGACGATTATCTTCTTCTTCATCCATAAAGACGGGATAACTATAATCATCTTTGAGTTTCTTCGGTTTTTTCATTATTTTCTTAGTAGTACTATCAACACGAACAACTTCTTCTTCTTTACCAAAATATAGACTACCATTTTCAAATAAAGTTAACCCTAGTTCTTCTGCTTGACTAAGTGACTTAATATCAATCTTATAACCAGTTAACATCGCTGCCAACTTAACATTCTGACCTCTTTTACCGATAGCTAGAGATAATTGATCATTAGCAACGACAACAGTTGATTCATTAGTTTCAGGATTAAAATCAATCGAGATTGTTTTAGCAGGAGCCAAAGCATTAGCAATATAAACAACAGGATCTTTACTAAACTCAATAATATCAATCTTCTCATTAGCAACTTCACTTGAGACACTTTGAACTCTTGTTCCTTTAGGACCAATACAAGCTCCAACTGCATCGTATCCTTCAACGCTTGAAGATACCGCCATTTTAGAACGATCCCCAGCTTCACGAGCTATGGCATCAATAATAATCTTACCGGTTTGAATATCAGGAACAACTTCTTCAAATAGTCTTTTTAAAAAGTTACTATCACTACGTGACAAAGCAACTGCTGCTCCTTTAGCATTCTTATCAACTTCTAAGACATAAACCTTAATCCGATCACCAACCCGTAATCTTTCCGAAGGTATCTGTTTAGTAGCTTGGAGAATACCAGCTGTTCTCCCTAAATTCACAATCGCATAACCAGGATCAACTCTTTCAATAGTTCCGACAATGATTTCATCTTTCTTATCGGCATACTCATCATAAACGATTGATTTTTCAACTTCTCTTATTTTTTGTTTAACAACTGACTTAGCTTGAATAGCCGCTAGACGACCAAAGTCATCAATATTAACTTCATTGCGAACAATATCGCCTACTTTATATTCTGAATTTAATAATTGTGCCTTAGCTAAAGATATTTGTAGTTCTTCATCTTCAACCTCTTCAACAACTTCAAATTTTTCATATAATTTAATTGTTCCTAATTTACTATCTATTTCAACATCAACTGGAGTATTGCTGTTTTTATCTTTTTTATAAGCTTTTTCTAAAGCTTCTTGTAAAGATTCAATCACAACCTCCTTGGGTATTCCACGCTCTTCTTCTAAAATACTTAAAGCATTAATAAATTCACTAGCTTTCATTTAATAATCTAACCTTTCTAAAACTTAACTGCTTGATGAGCTAATTTAATATTATCCCAAGCAATATCAATTTCTTTTTTAACACCTTTAACAAAGTGTTTAACTTTAATGTGATCATCATCAACTGCTATTAAATAGCCCATAACACTTTCAATACCTTTAATAGGGTTGTTTAATTCCACATAAATATATTCATTTAAACTATTATCAAAGTGAGTTCTGGTATTAAGTTTCTTTTCAGCCCCTGGTGAAGAAATTTCTAATAAATATTCATCATTGATAAGATCAATATCATCCATTAAAACTGATATTAGTGGGGTAATTTCCACAATATCATCTAAATCAATGCCACCCTCTTTATCCACAAATATTCTTAAAATATTTTCATTGTGTTCCTTAACATATTCTAAATCATAAAGCATTAACTCATGTTCTAAAATAATTGGTTCGATATTTTTTTTAATTTTTTCTAACATTTACTCACCTCAATAAATAATAATGAGAGGTTTGCACCTCTCATATCTTTTTATATTATACGCTGCAAAATTATTATTGTAAAGCAAAACAGCATTATTTTCATATGTAAGATAATGATATTAAAATAATATTATCAAATTCTCACGTTGCTTAAACGGTAATCTCTAAGAAACAAATAATACCAAGTACACAACTAACTAGTTTTAATAAAATAATTTAATCTTCTTCAAATAAGAGACTACCAATTCTTAACATGTTAGCTCCACATTTTAAAGCCAAGCGATAATCATGTGACATCCCCATTGATAGATATTTAAATTGATAAAGATCTTGATATAAATCATAAGCTTCTTTAGCTTTCTTAAAGGTCTCTTCAATCAGATCATCATCTTCCACTAAAGGAGCCATCACCATTAAACCAACAACATTGATATTTGATAAAGCTTGACATTCAATTAAGATATCCGCTAATTCATCTAGATTAAAACCTTGTTTACTTTCTTCATCTGAGGTATTTATTTGAATTAAAATATCTTTAACTAGCTTATATTTAAGAGCTTCTTTATTGATGGCTTTTATTAATTTTAAACTAGCTCCTGAATGTATTAAACAAGCTCTTTCAATAACATATTTAATTTTATTTTCTTGGAGACGCCCAATCATATGCCATTTAACATTTTTTATTAAATCATACTTATCACGTAATTCCTGGGGACGATTTTCACCTAAATTAGTAATTCCTAAGGCAACTAATTTATTTATTTCTGCAATCGTTCTTGTTTTTGAGACCCCAACTAAAGTTACTTCGGGTACTGTTTTATATTTATTAATATCATTTATTACTTGTTGTAGTTCTTTTTTCATTTGTCATAACCTCCTTTAAAATTATTGTGATATTAAAATAATTTATTATTTTTTTTATCTAAAAATTGTTGGTAATACTTTGTGGTATTAGTTCGACTAAAGAGTACATTCTTTTTATTAAAAAGTTGTTTTAACTCATCTAATTGTTGTTTAAGATGATTAACTAATTCTAGGGGATAATTCATTATTTGAGCATGAAATTCAAATTCACATTTATCTAAAACAAACATCTCATTTAAATTATTAACTTTTAAATCTAAATCATAATCAATAAATTTTAGTCCTTCACTATCAATAACATAAGGACTAGCCATATTACAATAATAATGAATACCATTACTACGAACCATACTAATAACATTAAACCAATAATTTTTAAAGAAATACCAAATAGCTGGTTCTTTAGCGCGCCACGAACGACCATTTTTTTCAATTACTTTGGTTTGATAATTAATAATGACTAAGTAATCTTCATTTTCTTCTAAGATTTGACCATAAAGCCAACGCCGATGTAATTCACCATTATGTTTATAAGCTTGAATTTCAATTTTTTTAAAGTAATACTTCTGGTATGACTTATTCATAAGAATAATCTCTTAAATAGTTAATGAGTTGTTGATGTCGTTCTTGGGCATCAACAATTCCTTGATGATAAGCTTTCATTAATGTTTCTTTATCTTTAGAATATCTTGTTACTTCTAATTTTAAGGTTGGTCTTATCACAAAGATTTCCTGATTATTTTCCATCACATTTATTTTTTTGACCATATCATTATAAACTAAATGTCTTTTTTCCATAGCATGAATTAAAAAAGGATATTTACGATAGAAGATTCTTAATAACCAAAGGGTACTCTCTTTTTGACGTTGATATTCTTTAGGATTAGTTAAGATAATCACTATTTTCTTATTACCATCATTAAGTGCTTTATTAAGAGGGATTGAATCACGCATCCCCCCATCTAAATAATGAAAATTATTTAAAGTTACAATCTTTGATAATAAGGGTAATGAATTAGAAGCAATAACGGCATCTTTATTATCAACAATATCCTCTTTATCAAAGTAATCAACATCACCCGTATCTAAATTAAAACACCCTGTTTTTAAAATAGTCGAACTCTTTTTAAAAGCTTCATTATCAAAAAAAACTTCTTTATCTAAGATATTATAAATAGCATCGAGATTAAAAAACTGATGATGTTTAATAAAACTTTTAAGTCCCACCACTCGTTTATCACTTGCATAATCAACACTTAAAGTAATAGCTCGTTTTTTTTGTTTAGTTATAAAATTTAAGGCACATCCAACCCCAGCACTAACGCCAACAATATAGTTAAAATCTATGTCTTTTTCAATGAAGTAATCCAATATCCCTTGGGTATAAGCTGAACGCATCCCTCCACCCTCTAAAACTAAGGCCGCTTCATATTTCATATTATCACCATTTTCTTATTATCATTTTATTATCTTTAATGAGCTTAGATATTATAACATTTTTTATATTAAATTGCATTTACATCACTAAATTAGTATAATTATTAAGATATGAAGAAGGAAGATGATTTAATGATTATAAAGGTTAAAAACAAAGCTCTTTATCTGCAGATAATAAGCATTTTAAAGCATAATGAGCTTACTTATTATGAAGTAAATGAACAGGATCATTATCTAGTTACAAGTATCGACATTACTAATCTCTTAACTAATATTGATGAACATGCATATGAAATTATTAACTATCAAGACTATTATTTTGTTTCAAAAGCTTTTAAAAAGAGTACTAGTTTTAAGGTTAAAGATGTCAATTTTAATAAGGATAACTTTGTGATAATCGGTGGACCATGTGCTGTTGAATCATCTATCCAAATGAAAGAAACTTTAGCATATCTTAATAAAACCCAGACCGACTGTTTAAGAGTTGGTTTATTTAAACCACGAACTTCTCCAACCTCTTTTCAAGGTTTACGAGCTAATGGTTTTGATATTATTAATAACTTAAATATTAAAATGCCTTTAGTAGGTGAATTAACTTCCATTAATGAAGTTTTAGCTTATCATCAGAATTTTGATATCATTCAAATAGGGGCTCGTAATATGCAGAATTTTGAATTATTAAAAGTGGTTGCCACCATAAATAAACCTATTATTTTAAAAAGAGGGTTTGCGAATACCATTAAAGAATTATTATGTAGTGCTGAATATCTTTATTTAAATGGAGCTACCCAGATTATTCTTTGTGAAAGAGGACTACGAACTTTTGAAAATGCTTATCGTAATGTCTTAGATTTAAATGGCGTTGCTTATTTAAAATTAAAAACTCATCTTCCTATTATCGTCGATCCTAGTCATGGAACTGGTGATGCATCTTTAGTTAGCTCTTTAGCCCTTGCTAGTATTATGGTAAAGGCTGATGGGTTAATGATTGAGACCCACTATCAACCTTCTCTGGCTTTAAGTGATGGTAAACAAGCTTTAAACCCCCACCAATATCAAAAGTTAATTAAACAAATTAGAGCAACCCATGCCTTTTATCAACAACTAAACAATGATGAAGATGATGAAGATGAGTAGTATTAATAATAATATTCATCTTATTAATAATAACTTAGAAACAACGCTTAAGCCCTTAATCGGTAATAGTGCATATCTAGTGATAATTGATTATAATGTTAAATATCTTTATCCTGATTATCTTAATCAAATAATCTTAAATGCTCAAGAAGTTATTACAATTAATAGTACTGAATCTAATAAAAGTGAAGCCAGTATCAATATGATCCATCAGGTTTTTTTTGATAATCAGGTCGATCGTCAAACGACTATTATCGCCTGTGGCGGAGGGATTATTACTGATTTGGTCGGTTATGCTGCTGCTACATACTTAAGAGGTTTACCACTTATTAGTATCCCGACAACCGTAATGGCGATGATGGATAGTAGTATCGGTGGTAAAGTTGGCGTTAATAAATATGGCATTAAGAATCTTATTGGTACTTTTTACGATGCCCAGGATATTATTATTGATTTAAGTTTCTTAAAAACCCTTACTTCTCGTTTGTTTAGTGAAGGATTAGTTGAAATAATAAAATGTGGTTTAATTAGTAATCATGAAATAATTGATGCATTAACAAAGATTAAAGATATTACTGAACTTAGAAATAATGAAGCTTTAGTTGCATATTTAATAAAGGAAGCCATCAATATTAAGCTTAATATTATCAAAGATGATTATTTAGATCATCATCACCGTCATTTCCTTAATTATGGGCATAGTATCGCTCATTGTATTGAATTAGATTATGATATCTATCATGGCGAGGCTTTAGCTTTTGGTCTTTTAATAAATTTAATGAGTAATGATAATGTCTGTATTTTTAATACTATTAAAGCTATTTTAACTAAATTTAATACGCTTAGAGTTATTAATGATATTGATTTTAATAAAATAAAACAAGATAAAAAAAGAAATAAACAAATTATTAAAGAAATCTTTATTGATAATAATTTTCAACCTTATCTTAAAGAAGTTAATATTAATAATTTGATTCTCCAGTATGAAAAAACCTATCATAAAATTAAGAATACCTTACCGATGAAAGCTACTCAATTTTATTTTTATCCATCTTTATTACAAGGTGAAGTAAAGATATTACCCGCTAAGTCATATGTCCATCGTTATTTATTAGCCGCTTTTCTAGCTAAAGATATTACTGTTTTAAAGAATATCACTGGTTTAAATGATGATATGTTGACGACTATTAAGGCCTTAAAAGCCTTTAATATGCACATAACTTATCAAAATAATGAACTTATCATAGATGCTACTAAAATAAGAACTTTAGAAAACATCACTCTTAATATGCATGAATCAGCTTCTTCATTAAGAATCCTTTTACCAACTTTAATGGCTTATGCTCATAACTTAACTATTACTGGTGAAAATAATCTTGTTAATCGTCCATTAGATGTTTATCTAAAACTTTTTAAGGAACAAGATATTACCTTCCATAAAGAGGCTAGTACCTTACCCATCAGCATTTCTGGTTCTTTTAAAGCCAGTCATTATACTATTGATGGTAGTGTTAGTTCCCAATTTCTTTCTGGTTTACTATTCTATTTACCTACTTTAAATGAAACCAGTGTTATTTCGATTAAAAATAAACAAGTATCTAAACCATATCTCGATTTAACCTTACAAGTCTTAAAAGAATTTAATATTAAAATCATTAATATGAATTACCAACAGTTCATCATTAAACCGCAACAAACTTATCAATCTCAAAAAGAATATAATCTTGAATTAGATTACTCAAGCTATTTAAATTTTGAAATCTTAAAACGCTATAACCCTGATTTAATTCTTCCTCCTAAACAGCCAAGCCTCCAAGCTGATAGTTATATCATTGATAAAATCATTAATAAGACAACTATTTATGATTTAACTAACTATATTGATAGTGCTCCTTTACTAGCATTAATCCTTGCTCAACAAGGAGGTAAGCTTATTAATATCAATCCTTTACAATATAAAGAATCAAATCGTTTAGATGCTATTATTGACTTACTTACTAATCTTAAGATTGGTTATGAACTAAAAGATAATGAATTACTTATTAAACCTAGTCAACCACAAGGACATACTTTTAATACATATCATGATCATCGGATTGCTTTAGCAATTATCATAGCTGGTAATATTTTTAAAATACCAGTTGTAATTAATGAGATAACAAGTATCAATAAATCAATATCGCATTTTTTAGAATTATTTATTAAACTTAAAGGAGTCTATGATGAAAAGTAAATTTATCTCTAACTATCAAATTGAATTAATCGGTCAATCACATGATGACTTCTTTACTATTGCCATGAATAATGTTAAAAGTGGTTATCTCATTAATATCGCCTCATTAGACTTAAATCTTAAGTTAAGATCACCCCACCAAGTATATAATACTAAACGTATTGAAAATAGTCATTATGAAATAATAAGTGGTCTTGAACGCATTGATGATAACTATTATCAAACTAATGGCCAACTCCTTAAAATTAAATTCTTTAATAATAATACTAAGTCAAATGATTATGAAGCTCTTAAATATCAATATCGTCCCGGTCACATTGATTATATTGCATCACTAAAAGATCATAATCATCATCTCGCTGGCGGAGGTCATTTCTCAGGTCGGCTTACGGAAGGTCTGGTCTTTATTGGAAGTATTTGCGAACAAATACTTAAAAAAGATAATCCTAATTTAGATATCTTTACCCATGTTTTAACAAGCCTCGGTATTAAAGATGATGCTTATTATGATCTTAAGAAACATTATTTTAATAATGTTGTTGCTGAATATTTATCGACCTATCAAAATCAGGATTTATTAAAACTAGCCCAAGAATATCATAACCTTGTTTTAAAACGATTATATCAATATCAGCATCAATATTTAAATGAAGGCATCTTCATGATTAATGTCGAACAATATCATAAACTAATTAATAAGATAGATGAATCTTTAAAAACAACTTTTAATGGTCATCTCGAAACCATCATCATCAATCCTCCGGCTTTACTAGGCCAAACTTGGTTTAATTCTCTAGAAAGTAAAATATCACAATTTATGTATGCTATTCCTGGTATCAAAGGAGTTATTTTTGGTAATTATCAGCACGATCAATTAGGGTGTGATATTCAAGAACAATACTTATACTACGATGATAAACAAGCACTAACTTATCATAATTATAATGGTGGTATTAATGGTGGACTATCTAATGGTGAAGATATTGTTTTTACTAGTATTCTTAAACCATTAGCTTCAACGATGATGATATTTGATACTTATAATTTTAAAGAAAAAAAAATAACGCCCTTAAATATTGCCGGGCGCCATGATCAAACCATTATTAATCGGGTGATACCAATTATTAATGCCTGTACCTATCTAGCATTATATGATGAAATCTTAGTTAAAAGCTAGGATTTTTTCTTTCTAAGTTTAATTAATTTCTTGGTACTTTCTTTAGCATCAATACCTAACATATCAATAATAAAAATAAAAATAGGCACTCCGACAATTAGACCCCACATTCCAAATAAAGTTTCACTCACAAATAAAATAAGAAAAACATAAAAAATAGGAAGATGAGTTTTATGGGACATTAATTTAGGATTTAAAAAATAAGTTTCCATAAAATGAATTAAAACAATAATTATTAGAACCATAAATATCATATTAATATCACCAATCATATAACCAATAATAGCTAAAGGAACAAATGATATAATTACGCCTGCTACAGGAATCAATCCTAAAACAAAGATCAATAACCATAGTAATGGTAATTGCGGAAATCCTAAATAAGCTAGAGCTAAGATAGTAAGTAAACTATTAATTAAAGAGATAATAAACTGTGTTTCTAAAACCATCCCAAATGAACTGATAAACTTCTTACCAATCTGATAGGTCTCTTGAAAGAACCAACCAAAACTAGAATTGAAAAACGACTTACTAAAAGCATTAACTCTTTCAAATTCTAATAAATAGAAAAAGCTTAATAAAAATGAAACAAAGATGGTAATACCCATATGCGTAACATTACTAATTGATTCCACAAATATTTTACTACTATTAGTCAGTTGACTTTTAAGATCAAATTCGACAAATAAATTATAAATCTGTGATAGTAACCAATTATCTTGATTAGGATTATAATAGAATTTAATAATCATATCAATCATCGAACTCATTTGTGTCTTAATCTCCATAAAAGCATAATTGAAAACTAAAGCTACTATTAAAATAAAAGTAAAATAAATAATAATAATGCCATATTTAATGGGTAAATTAAAGATGTGGTGTAATAAATCACATAATCTTTTTGATAATAAAGTAATAACTAATGTTAAGAGTAAAATATTCACAATCCCTCTAAATAAATATATTAATACAAATAATATCACAATCACCAAGATGGTTTTAAATTTTTCATTCTTAAATAATTTTATAATTTCATTCATGTTAAACATCACCTTTTAATAGTATATCTTATTTTAATTAATAAAATGCGTACTCTATAAGAATATTATCAAAAAATAAGACAAAAATGATTTATAATTAAAGCATTTACTAAATAAGTAACATTTTAATCATAAATCATTATTTATATCAATGCTATTTCTGGTAATTTTGTCGTAAATAATTAATAGCTTGGGCTAAGTCTAATTCTTTAGTAACTTCACTAGCATACTCAACATACTTAACTTTATTGTTTTCATCAACAATAATAATCGCTCTTGTAGCTAGTGAATATTGCTTCATAAAAAGCTCATTATTCTTTAAGAACTGATAACCTTGATAATCAGAATAAACCTTCATCCCCATAATCTTATTATCATCAACAAAGTGTTGTAAAGCAAATGGTAAATCAGCTGAAATACTCATAAAGATGACATCTTTAAATTCACTCGAAGCATAATCTAATTGTCTTGTTTGTAATGAACAAACCGGTGTATCTAAAGAAGGAATGATATGAATAACTTTCCAACCTTTAAGATCATTAAAAGGAACAGGTTTCATCGTATCGAACGTTCCTGTTGGGGGAATAAGCTCACTACCTTTAATAACATCATCAACCTTTAAAAGCTTATCAAGATCAATCACAATGGCTTTACCATTAACCATAATTGAACTAGGTGTTTTAGGACTACTGATCGTTTCATTAGTGATAGCAATTTTACTAAAACTATTATCATCATTCTTACTTTGACAACCTCCCAATATGAACATTATCATTACTATAATCATCAGATATTTTTTCATCATTTTTCCTCTTTCCTTTATTTTTTAAACAATACCATTATTTTAATATTTAAACAATTAATATTATAATAAAACGGTAGTCCTTTACAAAAAAAGCAATCATATCTATAATAATACTTAATTTATTGCGGAGGGCCTCTTATGAATAAGCCTATTATTAAAATAATACTTGATATCATAATGATTATTTTATTAATCTTTCTTTATAATAATCATCTTTTTAAGATGTTCTTCCATGAAATTACTGGTTTATTATTAGGCGGATTATTTATCATTCATATCCTCTTAAATAGAAATACTATTACTTTAACAATTAAGAAAAGATTTTCTAAAAATACCCTTTTTAAAACAAAGATTAATTTTTTTATTAATGTCTTACTCCTATTATGTTTTATGCTTATCATCATTACTGGTTTACTAACTTCACAAGCATTACTTAATCTTCCTAAACAAGATAATAACTTAAGAAGCTTACATCATTTTGGAGCAGCTTTAACAATGATATTAGTCGGTATCCATCTTGGATTACATTCTTCTTTTATCTTAACTAAAAGAGGCCTACCATCATCTTTTTTTAAATTTCTTAAGTATCCTCTTATCATAGTGATATTAATCAATGGTAGTTATGCGCTAGTAAATAATAATTTTAGTACCTGGCTAATTGAACCCTTTAAAACAACAATAAATAATAAAAATGAAAGTCTTAATAAAGATCTATCAATAAATAACAATACTAATAATAAGACTGTTCAAGAAAATAAGCACCCTTTAAAAAATAATGAAAATAAAAGCCAAAACTCTTCTTTTTTAATTATTTTAAATCATTTTAGTACTTATGGAAGGATAATTATTCTCTTTTCAATAATAACTTTTTATCTAAAGAAAATACTAGCAATTAAAAAACGAAAATTATTATAAAATAGTTAGACAGAACAGCTTAAACAATCATAAAAACAACTAAGTTGACCATAATCATGAAGATTATTAATTTTATCGGACTCATTTGATGCTTAAGTAATAAGTATAAACTAATAATAAATAAGATTATTTGATAATAATTAAGACCATTAATATTAAAATTATTTGGTAATTGAAAAGCATTAATCATAAAAATAAAAGCTGTTCCAATAATAATAGCGATAATAGCTGGTCGAATTCCTTTCAAAATATTATCTAATACTTTAATATCACGATATTTAAAATATAAATGACCAATAATTGTAATAATGATTAAAGAAGGTAAAACATACCCCATGGTTGCGATTAAGGCTCCTGATAAACCATCTAAAGTATAGCCCGTAAAGGTTGCGATATTAATACCAATTGGTCCTGGTGTTAATTGTGATATGGTAATCATATTGATAAAATCATCAATATTAAGCCACTGGTAATGATTTATTACTTCTTGTTGAATTAAGGGAATGCCTCCAAAACCACCAAAACTAAATAAACCTACTTTGATAAAAACCATTAATAATTTACTACTCATCATGGTGACCTCTTGTTAAATAAGTAATTAGAGCTATTATTATGGCGAAAATAATTAAATAAATAATATTTATTTTAATAAATAAATATAAACATAAATAACTGATAAACAGAATAATATTAGTTCTTTTATTTGTTAGAATAATACTATTAAAAAGACTTATGCCAGCACTTAAAATAATAGCCGCTATCACTCCTTGCATTCCTAAAAGGATATTAAAGAATAATTTATTACTAATCAGTGAATCATAAAATAGTGAAATAAAACCCATAATAATAAGCGGTGGTAAAATCGTACTGATCATACTAATTAAAGAACCAATAAAACCAGCTATTTTCTTACCGATCAATATCGAAGCATTAATCGCAAAAACACCTGGACAGGCTTGAGCAAGGGCAATAATATCAATCATTTCCTCTTGTTCAATCCATTTTAACTCATCGACAAATTTCTTCTGCATCAAAGGAACCATCACTAAGCCCCCACCAAGAGTAAAAGCACTTAATAAAAAAGTGCTTTTGCTTAGTAACCAGTATTGTTTAAAGGAGATCATTTTCATTAATCTTCATTTGTTCATAATAACGTTCACGAGCATCATTTAAATAATAATAAGCATCTTCGACTCCTAAATAACGACCAGTAATAACTTCTTTTTTATTAAGAAGTTTATAAGTATCAAAAAAACTACGAACTTCAATTAAGTAATGAGGTGGTAATTCTTCTAAACAAGATATATGGTTATAACGAGGATCATTTTGACTAACCCCTATTAATTTAACATCTTCTTCACCTGAATCTTCCATTTCTAAAACTCCAATAATACGAACATCCATTAAACAACCAGGAACAGTCGGAAAAGAAGCAAAAACTAAGATATCAATAGGATCACCATCTTTAGCAAGCGTATTTTCAATATAACCATACTCGCCCGGATAAAGCATTGCCGAATATAATGTTCGATCTAATTTAATACGTCCTGATTTTTTATCTATTTCATATTTATTTTGACAACCTTGGGGGATTTCAATTAATGCTTGGACAACTAGTTTTTCCATATTCATAACAACCTTTCTATTTATAATTTGCGATAACACTTAAAAATATAATATGTAAGGGATAATAAGCATAAAAGAAATATTTTAAGCTCTGACCCTTTTTATTATTATATAAATATAATAATAATATGCCAATACTTGAATAAAGTTGCAGATTATTAATGATATTAAACTGACTTAATATCATAATTAAACCAATATTTATTATCAATAACAGACTTATGTTATTAAAGCAAAGATAACAACTTAAAATCAATAACAAGCCATATAAACCATAATCAAGCGGAAGAAAAGCACCTATTATTAAAATTGGTATTACTAAATAATATTTCTTTTCATCAAAATACATCACTAAGAAATAACCAAGACCTAAAGTTGTAAAGATATTTGTAGTAATAAAACTATTAATACATAATAAAATGATATCAAACAATATTCCTAATCCTAAAATAATTAAACCATGTTTTACTTTATTACTAGTATGTAAATAACCATTAACTAACATATAAGCAAAGATCACAAATGATAAACGTCCCATAATTCTTAAAATAATTATATTAGGAAAAAGAAAATAACCAATATGATCAATAGTCATACTTATTAAGGCAATAATTTTTAACTGAAAGGCATTTAGTTTAATCATTATTGCTCGCTTCAATAATTGGATAAATCTTCCATTTATTTTCTAAGACTAACTCATAAGCTTGTTGAGAACTCAATTCACCAATAACATAGTCTTTAGTATATTTAATTACCGGAATCGTATTAAGGACTTGTTGAATCATTCTTTCATCACCAATAAATATATATCTTTCAATATTATTACCATAAGTAATTTCCTTTTGATTACTAGGGATGATAATATCGCGACTATTACATTGATATTTCATATTACTAGCGACCTCTAATAAATCAGCAACAATCGCCGTAGCATTAGCATTCCCACCTGTTCCTGAACCATAAAGCATTATTTCACCAATTGAGCGACCACTAACATAAACGGAATTCATCTCATAACTAACAGTATCTAAAGGATGATTAGTAGCGACAAAGCAGGGATGAACATTTATTAATAGTTGATTATTTTCATAATGAGAATGACCAATTAATTTTATTTCATAACCAAGATTATGAGCTATTTCAATATCTTTTAAAGATACGTCTTCAATTCCTTTATAATTAACATCAGTTAATTTAACATCAACCCGATAACATAACATTGATAAAATCGCAATTTTTCGCGCTGTATCAATACCATTAACATCATCGGCAATATGTAATTCAGTATATCCCAAATCCTTAGCATTCTTACAGGCTGATTTAAAGTCAATACCATCATATGACATCTTGGAAAGAATATAATTAGTTGTCCCATTTAAGATGCCCTTAATATCATAAATATAATCGCTAGCTAGTCCTTTCGTAATACTACGAATGATTGGAACGCCACCAGCTACACTAGCCTCAAAATAAAAATCAACATTATTTTCTTTGGCATAACGCATTAATTCAACACCATATAAAGCAATTAAGTTCTTATTAGCACTGACAATATGAATCTTATTTTTAATGGCTTTCTTAATAGCTGGATAAGAGAACTTAACATTACTGAAGGCATCAATAATACAATCTATTTCCTTATCATCTAATATTTCAACGATATCAGTTGTTAAAGTTGTTTCAGTAAACCGTTTTTGGAGCATACCTGTCACATTAGTAACTAACCCATACTTAATGTCAATGACATCGTTAATCTCTAATTCAATTTTTTCTTTATTATTAATTATTTGATTATAGACACCAGTTCCAATTGTTCCCAATCCTAAAATCGCAATTTTCATTAGCTTCACCTCTACCTCTTTTGAAAAATTATACAATATATCATTTTGATAGTAAATGCAAATACATAAACAATGATAAAAAAACTTAATTAATCGACATTATTTTAGTTTATTTAATAAGATATAATCTTTTTTCATAACCAATCAGTAATAATCAATATTATTCACAATTTCATGATTATTATATGGTAAAATATAATAAAGGTAGGAAGATATATGGCAATTAGAGGTTTAGCATTAAATAATGAAATAAGAGTTTATGGTATTAATAGCACGGCTATTATTAGAAAAGCACAAAAGAAACATCAGAGTACCCCCTGTGCTAGTGCAGCTTTAGGAAGAGTCCTAAGCATTGTTGCTTTAATGGGGATGATGAGTAATGAACAAAAACAAATCATTAGTACTATTAATGGCAATGGCCCTTTAGGAGCAATTCATGCTCATTATCAGGCCAATCATACTATTAGAGGTTATGTTGATAATCCACAAGTTGCTATCAAAATTAATGAGCATCATAAATTAGGTATCAAAGAAGTTGTTGGTAGTGAAGGAACATTATCAGTCATGATAAATTATGATTTAAAACAAGATTACTATGGAATGACTAATTTAATAAGTGGTGAAATAAGTGAAGATTATGCCTATTATTTCGCATCTAGTGAACAGATCCCTAGTGTGGTAAGTGCTGGCGTCTTAGTTGATAAAGATGGTTCTATTATTAGTAGTGGGGCTTTAATCTTGCAATTATTACCTAATGCCAGTGAAAAAACTATTAACTATTTAGAAAACTGTTTACCAAAGATTAATAATTTATCAAAAACCCTTCAAAATGATCCCCAGATTAGTCATCTTATTAAGAGCATTTTTGATGATTTTATCCCTTTAGATGAAGTTGCAATAAAATTTAATTGCCCTTGTACCAAAGATGACATGTATGCGAAAATAATGACTTTAAGTATTGAAGATTTATTAGAGATTAAAGAAGAAGACCATGGTATGGAAGTAATTTGTCCATGGTGTAGTACTAAATATCATTTTAATGAGAAAGACTTAACTCAATTAATTAAAACAAAAGTAAACCATCAAAAAAACGACCAACAATAGTCGTTTTTTTTTGATTAGGATTGGCGACTTTTTTTAAGAAGTCTATTATCAATAAATGATACTAAACAAACCATAATAAGCCAATAGCTATAATAATAAGAACTGATTAATAAACCAATACTACCACATAAGATAATTATAATAATAAGACTTAATATCCGAATAATATTAATCTTCTTTTTTTGATAATCATAGTAATCAAAAATAATATTTTTAAATAAAACAAAGGTGATCAAACTACTTAACCCAATTAAATAAAAAAGAAGATTATTATTAAATTTAGTCCCAATATTAATTAAACAAGCCATTATCATAATAGCCATAATAATAAAAAGATGACCATACAATAGTAATTGTCCACTACCAACATGTTTTTTATTAATAATTTCATCATAATCATCATAATAACTTAAAAATAATAATAATAAACTAAGTAAAGATAAAACGGTTATGATGAGTTGTTGATGATTAAAACCATGTAATTCTAAAGAACTAACAATTGAAACAACTGCTTCCCCAAAGGTTATCATCACTAGTAATCCTAATCTTTCTGCTAAATGAGCAATGTGAACAATAACTAGTTTCATGCGCTGATGAAATAGTAAGGGCAATAATAAATCTAAGAAAATTCCCATATACATGATGATATAACGAAGTTCATTGTTAAATATAAGGGAACTTAAGGTCACTAATAAACCTAGTAATAAACAGTAACTTAAAGTATTACTAACCTGTAATACTTTATTATTAGTACTACGATGATAAACAAAACGATATTCAATAATAGTGATAAAGCGTGATAAGCCATAGCCAATCATAAAAGTGTAATAAGTTTCTTCAAAATTCATATTAAAACTAGCACACATCATAATAATAGCTAGAATCTGTATCCCCATAAAAATAATGGGATATTTAAGATACTTATGAAAACGATTATAGAACATGGTTTGACCAGTCCATGCCCACCATAAAGGAATAACCATTAAAAAATATTTAAAGAGTGTTACTAAAGAATTAGTTTGTTCAATACTAAGAAGTAAATGATTAGTACTAGCAATCGCTACAACAAAGACTAAATCAAAAAACAATTCTAACCAAGTCACTTTTCTTTCTTCCATAAATTAATAACTCCCCTTTATTCAGTATTAATTAAATAATTATTATTTTGTTTAATAAAAATATTTTATCATATTTATAAACAAATATTAAATAATATTAACTCTAGTCATTAAGTAATTCAATTAAACGATGATTCGTTTTTATTAAGTGATTAAAGATTAAACAACCAATTAAGACGACGACCAATTCACCAAAACCAACACTAAACATACTTAAGAATAATGGTAAACTAAAGACAATATTTAATTCAATACCAACAATAATCGCATTAATAAGCGTTGCTACAATACTTACTAACCAAATATTTTTTAAGTTAATAATGGCCAGACAAGCCAATAAAGTTGCACTTGTTCCAAAAATAATATCCACTATCCCTAAAGGACTAAACAGGTTGACAATTAGACAACCAATTACTAAGCTAATCGAATATTTCTTATTAATAAAAGGCAAAAGCATTAATATTTCACCAAATCTAAATTGGATTTCCCCATAACTTAAAGGTGGGATAATCATTGAGAAAATGACATATAAAGTCGCCACCACCGCTAGTTTTACCATTGTTTTTGTTAAAGTATTATTCATATTAATATTCTCCTTGTTTTTGATATTTTTTTAATAATATTAGAATCAAACTTAAAGCATAGATATCAGCACTACCACCACAACTGATATTATTACTTAAACAATATTCATCTATCGCTCTAATATCTTTTTTAGTATTGGCCTTAAAAGCCATACTCTTGATTTTTTGATAAGTATCTAAATTACTTCTTTTAATAATATTAGTATCCTCAATAATACTAACAATCTTATTCATAAGCTCATCCAACTCATTAACTTTATCATAATAAGGTAAGATTTCTTCAAAAATGACCTGATACCCACTTAAAGCCAGACCTCTAGCTCCCATAATATTATTTTTAAGATAAAAAGATAAATGCTCAGGAATATCATTACTTGTAAAATCAGCTTTGAGTGGTATAGCCAATTTTTTAATATTACTTGTTATATCATTAAACTCATTACTTAAAGCTATTCCTGCAAATAAAAAGAGTAATGAAAAAATTGCTCCTTGATGAGTATTAATATTCTTAGTCGCTTTAAACATATGTTCTTCCATAACAATCCCAAATGCTCTTAGGTGATCAAAACTTAATTCAATATTAGAAAAATATTTAAAATCATTACTAATACTAGTCATACTATCAATAAAAGTATAATAATCCATATCCTGATGAGCTCCATTATGATTAAATCCCACACAACCATAATTAATTGGTTTATTAAGTTCATTACTTAAACCATAAATACTTAATTTATAATATAATAACTGTTTATTACTAAAAATATCTTTAATCACTAAATCATTAAAATAGCTTTGTAGTTCTTCATATGAATGTTTTTGGGATCGATTACATTGTTTAGCATCTTCATCACAAATAAAGCAAGACCGACTCTTAATATTTAATAAGCGACGACTAATTACTTCATATTCATTACTATAGACATCAATATCAAGTAAACGATTAACTTCTTCTTTTTCTTCATAATCAATCATCATCTTTTTTAAAAGATGACTATCACTTTTACTTATTATTAAGACAACAATCCCTTCATAACTACTAATTATTTGATAAAAGCAAATATCAATTAATGATCTTAATTCAATAAAGCTCTTGATAACTAAATAAGTACTTAAAAGATTATTCTTATGAGAACCTGGATAATTAGCTTTGATACTTACTAAGGATTGATGGTATTGCTTAACTAAAGCTTTTTGAAGAAGAAAACGATCTTCCTTAGCTTCTAAGATAAGTTCTGCTTCATTCATTTCTCATTCCTCCTAGAAAAAGGCTTGAGAGCCTTTTATTTGTTTTCTTCTTTTTTGAATATTAGTTTAACTAAGGCAATGGCATTTTCTTCAATTGATTCAACCTTAAAGACCATATTATCAATTACCACTGTCGTATTATCGACATTCTCTGGTAAATCACCTAAATGATAAATCATTAAACCGGCTACTGTATCATACTCTTCACTATTAATATCTATATCTAAATCTAATTCTTCATTCAAATCAGCAACCGTTACATATCCTTTAATTAAATAAGTATATTCATTTTCCTTAATAATATCATCATCATCATCATACTCATCTTCAATTTCACCAACAATTTCTTCAATCAAATCTTCAATAGTAACAATACCAGCTACTCCACCATATTCATCAATTAAGATAGCAATATGTTTTTTATTATCTTGTAATTCACTAAAAAGTTTATCGATATTACGACGTTCACTTGTAAAATAAGCTTCTTGAATAATCTCATTAAGATCAATTTTATCAAATCCAACTTCATAAGCTTTGATTAATAAGTCTTTCATGTAAAGAATACCTACAACATTATCAATATCATCCTGATAAACCGGAACCCTTGAATACATGTTTTCAAAATATTCATCATAATATTCACTAAACGGTTTATCAATATCAATAAAGAAAACATTAGTACGTGGGGTCATAACATCTTTAGCAAGTTTATCATCAAATAGAAAAACAGACTCAATCATTTCTTTGCCACTTTCGTTGATTAAACCATGCTTCGTTCCGATTTCTAACAATTGATTAATTTCTTCTTCCGTAACTTTTTCTTCGACTTTTTTAGTATCAATTTTAAATAAACGCATAAAGAAATTAGTTGATAAAGATAAAAACTTCACAAATAAAGTTGATAATTTAGAAAAAGTATTAATTGTTTTAATAGATGATAAAGCAATCTTTTCCGCATTTTGTAAAGCCACCCGTTTTGGAATGAGT
The DNA here is from genome assembly GCA_031289255.1 of Bacilli bacterium. Lineage (GTDB taxonomy): Bacteria > Bacillota_I > Bacilli_A > JAJDGJ01 > JAJDGJ01 > JAISTP01. The sequence continues at coordinate 3,932 of JAITPW010000073.1, read as the reverse complement.
TCACCAAAAACTAATGTAAAATAAGCTAAGACAAAAGTAATAACCACAATCGCAATCCCAGCCGCACTCGCTTCATTAATAAAAGATAGTTTATTTAAAAGGCTTGCTAAAGGTGCTGACATATTACTAGCTGCAAAAGCTGAAGATAAAAAACCAGCTAAAGTAATTCCAACTTGGATGGTCGATAAAAAGCGGTTTGGATCTTCAATCGTCTTTTCTAAAAGCAAAGCTTTCTTATCACCTTGCTCGGCTAAAGTATGTATTCTGGTTTTATTACTTGAAACGATAGCCATTTCAGCCGCTGAGAAAAAAGCATTAATAATAATTAATACTAATAATATCAAGAGCTCAAAGAGCGAAGTCGTATCTAATTCCATATTTAATTATCTCCTTTATCAGTTAATATCGAAATAATATCATAATCAACATCATAAAACAACGTAAGTGATATATATTTTTAACCATTACAAACTAATTAATTTATGTAAATAGGTTAAAACTACTAACCACCTTAAAATATTATCATAACTATTAGCATAATTCAATGTTAAGCATATGACATTCAAAGGCCTTTATTAAGTGTAATGTTCCATCTATAAGTAGAAAATCTCATTGTTTAACTTAATGGAATAATAATTCGTAATTCAACCCCATTAGTTTTCCTAACAAAACTAACCGAACCATTTAATTCTTCAACAATTACTTTTAAAGAATATAAACCTACTCCTGAACCATTATTATCATTACTAGCCCGATAGAATAATTGAAAAATATTCTTAATTTGAAAATCACTTAACAATTCAGCTTCATTATAAAAAATCATATGTAGTTTATTAGCTTCACAATAAATATTAATATAAGCTGATGAATTTTCTAAACTATAGTTCACTAAATTACTAACCGCATTATTAATAATAATCTTAAAATTAACAACATTAGTATAAAACATAACCTGTTCATCACTAATTATCTCTAAATCAACATTTTTAGAAATTAAAGTATAATTATAATTCTTTAAGATCTTACACAAACAATCAAGAACATCTAAATTACTATTATCAACATAGAACTTATCTTGATAAATAAACTTAGAAATATCATTTATTTGCAGGATTAATTCTTGAGTAGAAGTTCTAATATCCTCCAGCGTCTCTGTAACATTATTTAAATTATTATTTAATAATTGATTAGCCTGCAATGATATGATATTAATAGGACCTTTCAAATCATGAGTTAAAGAAGATACTTGGGTACTTTTAGATTGTAATAATTCATTTTTTTTATATAACTCTTTTTCAAGATGGTTGTAATTAATAACATTACGATTAACGGCTTTTTCTAAGTTGTCCGCAAAATCTAATAATAAATCATTTAATTGCGAACCATAACGATGATCAACATCACGAACTAAATCAAGATTAAACTTAGAAATCTTAGCGACATTATTTTTAATTAATTCTAAAGGAATAAAATAAAAACGGTAGACAATAATTAATGATCCCGCAAAAATCGCAAAAACAATAATCCCAGAAATATAAACAAGTATTTTATTTAAACTAAAAATATTCCCTGGTGAACTATAATATTGAACAAAAAGAACATGATATTGATGATTATTAACATGATAAGAATATGTTTTTTTTAAAGCATAATAATTATCTTTTAAACTAATTTCATCATTTAAATTGGTGACGTCCTTAAAAGTTGCATAATATAGCGTATTTTTTTCATCCCTGATCACAAATTCAACTGGATAAGTTCTTTCAATTTGATCCATTTTTTTTAGATTATTATCTTTTAAAGCCTCATTAATTTGTTTGATAACTAACTCATTATTCTGATGACTAACTACTTGATAATCATGAATAATATTATTATTAAAGGCAATAATCACTACCAAACCAATAATATAGATTGCTAAGAGAATCCCAATGATATAACGCCATTTATAAATAATTTTATTATTCATTAAAACGATATCCTACGCCTCTAATACTAACAATAGAAGTAATATTTAGTTTTCTTTTAATATTTTTGACATGAGCATCAATAATCCTTAATTCGGCATTTATTTCATTAAGCGGCAACCCATATAAAGCTTCAATTAATTCCTGACGTGAAATAGCTGTCTTATTATTACTCATTAATATCGCCAGAATTTTAACTTCACTGACTGTTAAAGGGATAAGCTCTCCAAATTTATAAACCATATATGATTTTAAGTCAACTTCAATCTCAGCACTGCGAATCATATTTTCCTCTCTTTTAACAGTAGATAAGGAACGCCCGATTCGCTCTAACATCACATTGATTGACATATTCTTTTTTAAATAATCCGCTGATCCATTACGTAAACAACGAATCTCATCATTATCATCATCAGAATTAGTCAGAAAAACAATATTAGCCCAAGAATGATTCATTCTTAAAAATTCAGCTAATTGTAACCCAGAAAATTGATCTAAATATAAATCTAATAGGTATAAATCATAAATTCGTTTCTTCGCATACTTTAATGCTTCAACACTATTACTAGCAACATCAACAATATAACCATTTGCAATTAAACATTCTTTTATTATATTCACATACTTTAAATCATCATCAACAAATAATATTCTTTTCATAGAATTTCACTCTCCATAACAATAAACTTATAAATATTATATAATTTTTGCTTATAGCAATCAACATTATTATAAAACATCATTATTAATAACTATGTCAAAATTTACCTATCTATATTCTAATCATTATCATATAACAATATCTTTCTCACTAATACTATTATATATTATTCTTAATCAAAATAATATTAATTATTAAATAAAATTTTAAATAAAAAAAAACTGGTAAAAACCAGTTATTCTTTTAAATGGCGGTCCAGACGAGATTTGAACTCGCGATCTCCGCTGTGACAGAGCGGCATGTTAACCACTACACCACTGGACCGTATTTATAAATGGTGGCTTCGGACGGAATCGAACCGCCGACACGAGGATTTTCAGTCCTCTGCTCTACCGACTGAGCTACGAAGCCATTTGGTTGCGGGGGAAGGATTTGAACCAACGACCTTCGGATTATGAGCCCGACGAGCTACCAGACTGCTCCACCCCGCGATGTATAAATATGCACTTTTCAAAAAATAATAATGGCGGAGATTGAGGGATTCGAACCCCCGCGAGCTTTAACACCCCTGTCGGTTTTCAAGACCGATCCCTTCAGCCAGACTTGGGTAAATCTCCGTAAGATAATACAATATTAAATTGGTGGACCCAGCAGGACTCGAACCTGCGACCTACCGGTTATGAGCCGGTAGCTCTAACCAACTGAGCTATGGGTCCTTGTAAATTAATTGGTAGCGGAGGAGGGACTTGAACCCCCGACCTTTCGGGTATGAACCGAACGCTCTAGCCAACTAAGCTACTCCGCCCAGTGTTAGGAATAAAAATTTAATAAATGGTGGAGAATAGCGGGCTCGAACCGCTGACCCCCTGCGTGCAAGGCAAGTGCTCTCCCAGCTGAGCTAATTCCCCATCATGGTCGGGAAGACAGGATTCGAACCTGCGACCCCCTGGTCCCAAACCAGGTGCACTACCAAGCTGTGCTACTTCCCGATAAATTGTTATTACAACTAATATAAACTAATGGCGCGCCCAGCAGGAGTCGAACCCACAACCTCTTGATCCGTAGTCAAGCACTCTATCCAATTGAGCTATGGGCGCATTGTCTGACTGAAATATTATAACAAAATCTTTATTAAAATTCAAGTATAATTTAATTTTTTTTGTCTTTTTTATCATACCAATACTAATTTAGTTGCATTTATAATTATACTAATTATTGTTACAAAGTCAATATTAATCAATTAAAAACCCATAAAAAATAAGAATCACCTTAATAATGATTCTTGTTTTTAATAACTTCTTCCT
>JAITPW010000055.1 GCA_031289255.1 Bacilli bacterium | reverse complement strand
ATTATTCCAATAACAATCGACCCAATTGAACTAATCAATACTGAACCAGCAGCAATATCCTTAATCTTTCCAGCAATCTTATTATATTCAGGACTAACCATATCAACCACATTCTCAATAGCAGTATTCAAAATTTCTAAAGTCAAAACAATGATTGCTAATAACGTAATTATTATCCATTCTAAAAGAACTATTTTAAGTAGAAATCCTAAAAAGATTGTAGCCATTAAAACCATAACTTGATATCTAAAACTAGATTCTTCAGTATAAACAATCCTAATACCTTTAAAGGCTACTAAAAATTTATTAGAATCATATAAATATTCTTTTTGTTTCTTTTTAAATAAACCTTTGAATTTAATTCTCATTCAATATCACCTCTTGAAGTCTAAACATTTCTCTTTCTTCATCTTTATTAAGATGATCATATCCTAAACAATGTAATAAGCCATGAACAAATAAGAAAGATAATTCTCTTTTTAAAGAATGATGATAAGCTTGAGCTTGTTCAATTGCTTTATCAACACTAATAAACACATCACCTAAATCTTGATAATTATCAAAAATAAATTCATTATCATTTTCAAAAGAAATAACATCAGTTACATAATCTTTATGTCGATAATCATTATTCATTTGATGGATAAATTCATTATTTACCAATGTAACACTAATATCATAATCATAATTATCAATTGCTAGAAAGGCAATTGTCTGCTGAGCCAGTTTATGATAAATCTCTTCATATTCATCATAAGAAGAATGATAATTATTCACAAAATTAACATTTATCATAATTTATACTGTTCCTCAATATTAAACAAATTACTTAATTCAATTAAACCATCACTAATAAGCAACATATCATAACCATAACACTCTTCAAAATCATCTAACAATTCTTCATCATTTAAACTATAAATATATGATTCAATTGAAGCTAAAATATAAAATAAATCATTTTCATCAACAATATTTGGATAAATAATATATGAATATTCAACAAATAAATTAATACATAACTCTAAAAAGTCATCATTATTAATACGAGCTGTAAAAATATCAATTGCTGAACAAACAATATTATCAAAATCTTCTAAATCTAATAAATGGGGATAAATAATAAATTCCATCCCATTTTTATTAACAGTAATTTCTTCCGTTATTTTTTGTTTAACTAAAATCATTAATAATTGGGCTTTTAAAATACTAGAATAATCATTACTTAAATATTCCTTTATAATATCTAAATAATCAATGACATCAATTAATGCTAACTGGTCAATAATATTAACTTGAAAAGCATAACTATCATTCAATAAATAATAGGCAACCTTCTCTTTATTTAAAAGCTTCTTAATACTATTTTTATTTTCAAAAGTAGCCTTATCATAAATTGATACCAACAAATTACGATAATTATCATACTTTATATCATCAATATTTAATTTATCTAATTCATTGTTAATGATATCAATTGCTAAAGAATAGCGCTTTAATTTAATTAAAGCTAGAATATAATAACCAATTATTTCATCATAATTATGGTCAATTAGCTTTTGTTTTTCATCAAATAAAAAGATAATTTCATCATACTTTTCTAATTCAAATAAACAATGAAACTTATATAAATATTCACCTTCCATTTGTAACAACAAATGTAAAGCTTCTTGATAATCACCTTTATTTATTAAATCAATAACTATTTTCATTATTTAAACAAATCCTTTAAATATGTAATTATTTCATTACTATTTATTTCAATTTTTTCATTACTATCCCTTTTTACAAGTTCAACCATATTATCATTAGCTTTTTTACCAACAATAATTCTAATATTAATACCAATTAAATCACTATCCGCAAACTTAGAACCAATTCTTTCATGGCGATCATCAAATAAGACATCGATACCATTAAGTTTTAAAGAATTATAAAGATCGTTTGCTAGTTTTAATTGTTCTTCCTTTTTAGTATCGACAACTAATAAATGTACATCAAAAGGCTGTAGCTCTTTAGGAAAAATAATTGATTTATTATCATCAGAAGCTCTATTTTCCATAATAGCCATTAAAATTCTTGAAATACCTATCCCATAACACCCCATATGCATAAATTGTTCTTTTTGATTTTGATCTAAATAAGTACAATGCAAAGCTTCAGTATAAACCGTACCTAATTTAAATATTTGTCCAACTTCAATTCCTTTATCAAAAGAAAGTTTATTTTTACAAATCGGACATTTATCATTTTCATGAACTTCTTTAATATCACCTACAAAATCAGCCTGATAATCACGTCCATAATTAACATAAATATAATGTTTATCAAGTTCGTTAGCACCTGCGGTATGATTTAACAAATTAACAATAACATCATCGGCTACGATTATAAAATCATTCTTTGCTTCAAAATTAACTGCTCCAATATAACCTTTAACTAATCCTTGTTCAGCAATTTCTTCATCAGTTAATAAACGTAGTGTTTGAGCATTAACTAAATTTAATAATTTAGTTTCATTAATATCATAATTACCAGGTATTACTACTAAATAATAATTATCATTAGCATCATCAATGTAAGTAATATATTTAGCTGTACGATGAGGATTAATTTTAAAATAATTAGCAAGATCAGCAATCGATGTCATATTAGGAGTATCAAGTAATGTGAGATCTTCAATCTTCTCGTTACCTTTATTAAAAACATCATATTTAGCAACTGCAGTTTCTAAATTAGCTTGATAATTACATTTATTACAATAAACTAAAGTATCCTCTCCAATTTCTGAAATAGACATAAACTCAATCGATTCAGAACCACCAATGGCACCATTATCGGCATTTACTTTTATTGTTTTTAAGCCACATCGCTTAAAAATATTTTCATAAGCTTTTTCCATTTCACGATAATGTTTATCTAAATCATCAGTATTACTATGAAAAGAATAAGCATCTTTCATAATAAATTCACGACCACGCATCAATCCAAAACGAGGACGAGCTTCATCTCTAAACTTTGTTTGAACTTGAAATAAAGATAATGGTAATGAACGCCATGACTTTACATGATCTTTTATTATTAAAGTAATTATTTCTTCACTAGTTGGTTGCAAACAAAAACCACGTTCATGACGATCCTTTAATCTCATCAATTCTGGTCCATATTTTTGCCATCTTCCTGTCTTCTCCCATATTTCTTGAGGTTGAAGAATCGGCATTTTCAATTCATATGAATTAATATTATTCATTTCTTCTCTTGTTATTTGTGCTATTTTATCCAAGATGATATTTGCTAAAGGAAGATATGAATATATCCCTGCTGCTACTTGTTTAATCATTCCTGCTTTTAACATTAAAGATAATGATTTACATACAACATCATCTGTGATAACCATCTTAGTTGTTGGTATAAAAAATCGACTTTGAATCATATTATTTCCCCTTTCAAACTTTAAATAATTATATCATATATTTATCGTTGTTTCACTAGTTCCTTATTAGGATTAACCTTAAAATTTAAATTAGTTTCTAATTCATCAACATCATAATAACGAGCTAATGAAGCAATCATAGCTGCATTATCAGTACAACACCATAAAGGTGGTAAAGTTAATTTAACTTGTGAAGTGAATTCTTCTTGTAATCTCTTTCTTAAAAAGGAATTAGCAGCTACTCCACCAGCTAAAACAACATGATTAATATGATATTCTTGAATAGCTTTATTAGTTTTAACAATCAATGGGGCAATAGCACTTTCTTGAAAAGAACAAACAATATCTTCTTTATTAAAAGCTTCCTTCTTCATCCTTAATTGATTAACTTTATTGATAACAGCCGATTTTAAACCACTATAAGAAAAATCATAATCAGCATCATTAATCTTTGGACTAGGAAAATGATAGATATTATGGCCCTGTCCTGCTAGCTTATCAATAATTGGGCCACCTGGATATCCTAAACCGAGAACACGAGCAACTTTATCATAAGTTTCACCAATAGCATCATCTAAAGTACGACCAATAACATTAAAATCTAAATGATCATTCATTACTACTAATTCAGTATGACCACCAGAAACAACGATTGCTAATACTGGAAAAACAAATTCATCAATCAACTCATTAGCATAAATATGACCAGCTATATGGTGAACTGGTAACAATTTTATATTATTAATAAAAGCGATACTTTTCGCAAACATAACTCCAACATGTAATGCTCCAATTAATCCCGGCCCAGCCACTACAGCAATAAGTTCAATATCACTAATCGTAAGCTTAGCTTTCTTCATCGTTTCCATAAAAACAGCATCAATATTCTCTAAATGTAAACGTGATGCTAATTCAGGTACAACTCCCCCATTATCTTGATGTTGCTTAATCTGGGAAGAAACAACATTTGCTACTAATATATTATCTTTAATTATTGCCATTGCTGTTTCATCACAAGATGATTCAATCGCAAGAATAGTTTTATTATTCAATTTATTCCACCAACTTCTTCATAATTATGGCATTTCGATTAGTTCCATAATAATTTTTTCTAATATGGATTTTTCCAAATCCAAAACTAACATAAACATCTAAAGCATGGATATTCTTTTCTTCAACTTCCAACAATATTTCTTCACAATTATGTTTATATGCTAAAAACTCACTGTATTCAAGGAGAAATTTTCCATACCCTTGATGTTGAAAAGAATCATCAATACAAATTGATACAATTTCCATAGTTTGAAATAAAATATAAACTACTAAATAACCAATAATTGTATTCTGATTCTTCAATACTAAAAAGGTACTATATTCAGAATTTAATTCTTTATAATAATCATCATAATTACATTTAAGGAAATGGCGATTATGAATATCAATAACATCATCAATATCACTAGCGCTTGCTTTTACTAGTTTCATTAAAAACTTTCCTTAATATAAGTAGATTTAATTTCTTTTTCATAACGACCCATATTCACTAAATTAATCACATTATCAAAAACATTATTTAAACTCGTTTCATAAGTATTATAGCTATCAATATCATCTAAATCATCCTTATCAACAATCTTCGTCTCAGAAAATAATTTATCATCAATTACTTTAACATAATACTTACCACCACGAGCATCAATTAAGGCCTTACTATCATCATAATTATCAAATAAAATATCTAAGCTATTAATCATAAAAATATTTTTAATATTAGAACAACATAAGGCTTTCGCAAAACTAAGTCCCATTCTAATGCCGGTAAAAGAACCTGGTCCTGATGCAAAATAATAATTATCAAAATCAGTAACTTTAATTCCATTCTTTTTAAAAAAAGCTGGTAATATCGAATAAAATAATTCTGATTGATTTTGATAAGAAGGCATCCTTATTGAATCAATAATTTGCTTATTATTAAATATTAAAGCGATAAAATAATTATTAGAAGTATCAACGAACAAATTCATGTCCATACTCCTTGATATAAGAAATAATACTATTTTTGCCAAGAACATTAATTATTTTAACATCTTCACTAACACTATCTAAAGATAATTGTAAAGAAAACATTGATCTAAATTCATTCGGTAAATAATTAGCCCACTCAATAATAGTAATATCATCAGAATACCAGTACTCTTCAAAACCTTGATTATAAACATTACTTTGAATACGATATAAATCAAAATGATTAAGATAATGTTTTTTACCCTTATATCTCTTAAAAATATTAAAAGTTGGAGATGTTACGACATCTTTAACTCCTAAACCTTCGGCAAAATATTGAGTAAAGGTTGTTTTGCCAGCACCTAAATCGCCATCCAAGAAAATAACAGCACCTTCATCATTAAAATACTTTGCTAAAGTATGAGCAAATTTTTCCATATCCATTAAATTAGAAATTTTCAATTGTAATTGTTGCATAAATAACACTCCTTTTAATATATTATATACTTTTTAAACAAAAAAAGATAGCGAAAGCTATCTTTAATATGCCTGGCAACGTCCTAGTCTTGCACAACGTACTACC
>JAITPW010000013.1 GCA_031289255.1 Bacilli bacterium | reverse complement strand
GCGACGAGCTGCTTTAGGAGCAGGAGCTAAGATTTTAGCAAGTTATTCTTATGAATTAAACAAAGAAGATGTGGAAGAATTACTTCGTTTAAAACCAGAAATTATTCTCTTCGCTGGTGGAACTGATGGTGGTAATAAGCATACTATTATTAATAATGCTAAAGTATTAGCACAATTTGATATAAAAATACCTATTATCATTGCTTGTAACAAAAGTGCTCAACCCACTATTGCAGAAATTTTTAAAGAAGCTAATTTTAATTTTTATCGCAGTTCTAATGTTATGCCAAGTATCAATGTCTTGAATGTTGAAGAAGTCAGAGATATTATTCGTGAAGTTTTTATGAAACATATCGTTAATGCTAAAGGACTAGAAAATGCTGTTAAGTATATAGGTGATGTTTTAATGCCTACGCCAGCTGCTGTCTTAAAAGCGGCTGAACTCTTATCACATGGGACTGAAGAAATTGATGGTCTTGATGATTTAGTCGTTGTCGATATTGGTGGGGCTACTACTGATATTCATTCACTTTCAAATGGTTATCCCTCTAAAGGAGGAGTAACTATGAAAGGATTAGAAGAACCCTTTGCTAAAAGAAGTGTTGAAGGTGATTTAGGGATGCGTTATTCAGCTTTGTCATGTTATCATGCCGCTGGTTATCGTTATTTTGAAAAACACTCTTTAATACCAATTAAAAAAGATGAAGTAGAATGTGCTATTAATAAGCGTCATGAAGATATTGAATTAGAACCTGATAATGATTTTGATGTTAATTTTGATATAACAATTGGTCGGGTATGTACTGATTTAGCAATGACACGTCATGCTGGATATCTTGAATTATCTTATTCTCCTTTTGGTAGTATGATTAGTCAATATGGGAAAGATTTAACAGCGATTAAATATTTGATTGGTACTGGTGGCGTCTTAGTTTATAACAATTTTCCTAAAGAAATATTAAGTGCGGGATTATTTGATCAAAATGATCCTAATGTTTTAAAACCAATTAATCCCCAATTACTTTTAGACAAATCATATATCTTAAGTAGTATGGGTTTACTAGCGACTCGTAATCCTGAGTTAGCTATTAAAATTATGAAAAAATATATAATAAATTTAAACGAGGGAGTTAAATAATGAAAATACAAAACAAAAAGTGGTCAGATGAACAATTCTATGCAGTACGTAAAGAAGTTCTAGCAACTTGGCCAACTGGTAAAGATGTTGAAGATTTAGAAGCATGTATTGCTTATGCTAAAGAAGTGCCAGCTGATAAAAATTTTGCAGTTGTTTTAGAAGAAGCTGATAAAGCTGGTAAGACTTTAGCCCAACCACGAGCTGGAGTAGCAACAATTGCTGGTCATATTGAATTAATGCAATTCTTACAAGATGTTGGAGGAGCTGATTTATTACCATCAACAATTGATTCTTATACTAGACAAAATCGTTATGAAAATTGTCAAGAAGGAATTGAAGAATCATTACAACAAGGGCGTTCAATGTTAAATGGTTTTCCGGTTGTTAATCATGGTGTTGCAGGATGTCGCCAAGTATATGAAGCGGTTAAAAAACCATTAGAAGCTCGTCATGGTACACCTGATGCTCGTTTATTATCAGAAATAATTCATGCTTCAGGTTGGACTTCAAATGAAGGAGGAGCTATTTCTTATAATATTCCTTATTCTAAGAATGTGCCTTTAGAAAAAACTATTTTAGATTGGCAATATTGCGATCGTTTAGCTGGTATTTATGAAGAACATGGTGTTAAAATTAACCGTGAACCATTCGGTCCCTTAACTGGAACATTAGTACCTCCTAGTATGAGTGGAGCGGTTGCGATAATTGAAGCGTTATTAGCTGCAGAACAAGGTGTAAAAAATATTACGGTTGGTTATGGTCAATGTGGTAATCAAATTCAAGATATAGCATCAATTAAAGTTTTAAAAGCTTTAACAAATAAATATTTAACTGATAAAGGTTATAATGATTGTTATGTAACAACTGTTTTCCATCAATGGATGGGAGGCTTTCCAGCTGATGAAGCTCAAGCTTATGGGGTTATCTCTAATGCTAGTGTGACAGCTGCTTTAGCAAAAGCAACTAAAGTTATTGTTAAAACAACTCATGAAGCAATTGGTATTCCTACTAAAGAAGCTAATGCTAATGGTATTAAAAATACAAAGATGACTTTACAATTATTAGAAGATCAAGCAGCTCCTGATTCTAAAGAATTAAGTGCTGAAATGGATTTAATTGAAAAAGAAATTATTTGTATTGTTGAAGCGGTTTATCAAGCTGGGAATGGTGATTTAGCCCAAGGAATTATAGAAGGCTTTAAAGCTGGTATTTTAGATATTCCATTTGCGCCTTCACAATTCAATCCTGGTAAAATGTTACCAGCTCGTGATAATTTAGGGGCCGTTAGATATTTAGATTTTGGTAATATTCCATTTACTAAAGAAATTAAAGATTTAAATCATGCTAAATTACAAGAACGTGCTGATTTTGAAGGACGTCCTATTGGATTTGCAATGTGTGTTGATGATATTTATGCTGTTGGTGATGGTCATTTAATTGGTCGTCCTCATCAAGAAAATAAATAATAAAATAAAATATATAAAGGAGATTTTAAAAAATGAAAATTATTGATGTTGTTTGTAGTGAAGGTCGTACAGGATTTTATTTTGATGACCAAAAAGCGATTAAGAATGGAGCTACTAATGATGGTTTATCTTATATTGGTGAACCACAAACAGAAGGCTTTAAAGCTATTAGAATTCCAGGGGAATCAATTAGTGTTCAATTAGTATTAGAAGATGGTAGCGTAGCTTTAGGTGATTGTGCAGCTGTCCAATACTCAGGAGCTGGTGGAAGAGATCCATTATTTTTAGCAAAGGATTATATTCCTGTTATTGAAAAAGAACTTACTTCATGGTTAAAAGGATTAGACGTTGCTTATTTCTTAAAGAACGTTGAAGAATTAGACCAAATGGAATTAAATGGTAAGAAATTACATACAGCAATAAGATATGGTATTTCACAAGCATTACTTGATGCAACAGCTAAGACTAATAAATGTACAATGGCTGAAGTAATTAGTAAAGAATTTAATCTTACTAATAAAATTACTAGAAGACCAATCTTTACACAATCTGGTGATGATCGTTACTTTAATGCTGATAAAATGATTATTAAAAAAGCTGATGTTTTACCTCATGCTTTAATTAATAATGTTGAAACAAAATTAGGAAAAGATGGTAGTATTTTAGCTGAATATGTTGAATGGTTAGTTAATCGTATTAAAAGCTTAGGTGGAGCTAGTTATCAACCTAAAATTCATCTTGATGTTTATGGTACTATTGGAGATGCCTTTAATTTAGATGCTGAAAAACAAGCTGATTATATTATTTCATTAGAAAAAATTGCTGCTCCTTTACAATTAATTATTGAAGGACCTATGGATGCTGGTAATCGTGAAAAACAAATTGAATGTTTAGCTGCTTTAACCGCTGCTCTTGAAGCTAAAGGATCTAAAGCCTTATTAGT
>JAITPW010000090.1 GCA_031289255.1 Bacilli bacterium | reverse complement strand
TAATGAAAATATTGAAACATTACTAGACTTTGTCCAAGATATTGATATAAGTGAACAAAGTGTTGAAAAAGAAAAACCAATTATTGCTTCTGAAATAAAAATGTATCAAGATAATGCTGATTGGCAAGCCTTATATTTAACATTAAATTCTTTATATCATCATCATCCAATTAAATTAGATATTGCTGGTTCTATTAAAAGTATTTATGAAATTAATCGTGATAATCTTTATCAATATTATCAAACATTCTATCATCCTAGTAATATGATTTTATTTATTTGTGGTAATGTTAAAGTTGAAGAAGTAAGTGAATTGATAATTAATAATCAAAATAAAAAAACTTTTTCAGATATTACTAAGAAATTAGTTAAAGTAAATGAACCAACATCGATAGTAAGTAGCGAACTTATCAAAAAAATGAGTATTAATAATAATAAAATAAGTCTTAATTTTAAAGTAAATGAGTTTATTATGGATGCCTTTAAACAAGATATTTGTATGGATTTATTAATGAATATGTTATTTAGTGAAAAAAACGATTTTTATTTAGATTTATTAAATAATGAAAAGATTACAGCTGAATATTATTATTCTTATCAACAAGACCAAGTATTAAATTATGCTTTTATATCATTTGAATTTGTAAGTGATGATATTGATTATCTTAAGCATTATTTAATTAATTTTTTTAAGCAAGATATAGCTACCTTAATCAATAAAAAACAATTTGAAATTGCTAAAGCAAAATATATTGGTCGTTTTATTAAATTATTTAATAATCCTGAAGCAATTGCTAATACTTTTATTTCTTACTATTTTTTAGATTATGATCTTTTTAATAGTTTAGAATTAATTAAAACAATAAGTTTTAATGATATTAAACAAGTTAGTTCATTATTTAATTTAGATAATCATAGTTTTACTATTATAAAACCCTTAGAGTAATCTATATTATTAAATTGATTTAAATATGAATAATATTATTTTATATTTTTATAAATAAAATTTAAAAATGTGTTTAAATTATGTTTTTTTGACAATTTTTGTTTATAATATGTTACAATATGTCAAATATATATGGAGGTATTATTTATGAAATTTTTAAAAAATGTTTTTATGCTATTTTGTTTTGTTTTTGTATTTTTTATTTTTTCTAATGGTCTTTCAGCTCAAAATGTTGATGTTGCAAAAGTAAATGAGTATTATTCTGTAAGGTATAGCGGCCATGTTAGATTTAAATCTAATTATAAAATACCAAAAAATCCTGGTTATAGTCTTTCTGTTAATAAATATGTTAAACAGGCTTATATTTCATATACTAGAAATGGTAAGAGTATTTGCAGTGGAAGAGTATACTCTAATAAGGCAACTAAAAAAAATGGTACAGAAATTTATAAAGCACATGGTTGTTGGGACAATTTAAGTTTTACAGGACCTAAAACACAATTCCATTACGGATGGTTTTATTTTTAATAAATGATTAAATCATATTTACTCAGTATAAAAAGATTGATATTAAAAAATAACGTATTGTTTAATATATCATTCTTTTTATTTATCATTCTAATTTATACTCTTTGCTTTTATATTTATGAATCATTTTTAACTTTTAATAATGATGAGCATTATAATATTTATCAGTTTATATATTATAAAAATATTTATATTCTTTTGTCATTTCCTTATTCTGCTTATATAATTCCTTTGTTATTAGTTTCTTCATTTATTCTTCACTTAATATCTTATAAAAAGTGGATTTTAAAAAAAATAAAAGAACATAAAATTAAGTATATTGTTGGATGTCCTATAATTAAAATTATTAATCATTATCTTATTATAATTTTAATATATTTCTCTATTTCAATTATGTTACTGTTTATTATTGTAGATTTTTTATTAAATAATAATTTTATTATATTCTTAATAGCATTATTTTTTATAATTACATATATTATTGTTGTTATTCTATTTACTTTATTATTTATTATTTATTCTATTAAAAAGGAGAGGTAATTTTCATGTTAGAAATAATATTAGATTTTAAAAAAAATATAGGAAAATATATCTTTCTAGTTTTTGAAAAAATAATACTATTATTATTTTTAGTTATTCTATTAAGTGATATTTTAAAAATACATGATGGATTAGAAAGACTTAAGGGGATTGACCAAAATAATATATATATTAACCATGATATGACTAGTGATGAGAAAATAGACCAATTATTTTCAAATGAAAAAGAGTCAATTATTAAATGTAAAGAACTCTATCATTTTATTAGCAATAATTTTAAGAAATACTCTTTTTATTCATATTCTACTGATTTGGTTGTTAATGATAATGAAATTCTCCTAACATCAACTGATAAATATTTCTTTGATATTTATAGTATAAAAGTTGAAAATGGAAGAAATTTTAATTTATCAGATTATAAGAATACTAATACTATAATTCCTGTGATTATTGGTTATAATGTCTCAAATAAATATAAGTTAAATGATAATTTTAGAATTATTGATCCCAATACTAATTTAAAAAAAGAATTTAAAGTAATTGGTGTTTTAAATAAAAATTCTAACTATACAAACTTTGATGTAATTGGTCAAAAAAACAGCTTAGATGATATGATAATTAAAATTATTGATGAAAAAGATTTAAATTCTCTTGCAACATTAG
>JAITPW010000067.1 GCA_031289255.1 Bacilli bacterium | reverse complement strand
CCCGTTTTATCAAAAACAATCGTTTCAACCTTTGACAATGCTTCTAAATAATTTGAGCCTTTAATAAGAATACCCTTAGCCGAAGCATAGCCAATACCCGCAAAATAACTAAGTGGTATTGATAAAACCATCGCGCAAGGACAAGATACAACAATAAAAATTAAAGCTTTATAAATATAAGTATTAAGATAATTTAATCCTAATATTAAAGGAGGAATAAAAGCTAACATCAGTCCGACAATTACAATAATAGGCGTATAAATACGAGCAAACTTAGTAATAAAATCTTCCATCTTAGCTTTATATAAGACACTATTTTCAATTAATTCAATTATTTTATTAGATGTTGAGTTTTCAAAATTCTTACTAACTTTAAGTTCAATCACTTGTTCAAGATTAATACTACCACTAAGGACTTGATCATTGATACCCACTTGTTTAACTAATGACTCCCCCGTTAATGAAGCCATATCTAATAACGTATGCCCTTTAGTGATAATACCATCAATAGGAATTTTCTCACCAACTTTTACTAAGACAAGATCATTAATATTAACTTCATTAGGAATCATTTTAATAACTTGCTTATCTTTAATAACATTAATATATTCTATTTTTAAATCCATTAAATCAATGATATTATTTTTTGAATTACTTACAGCTAAATCTTGAAAAAACTCGCCAATTTTATAAAAAATAATAATCGCAATGCCTTCAAGATACTCTCCAATACCTAAAGCTGCTAAAGATGCTAAACCCATTAAAAAGTTTTCATCAAAAAATCTTCGATTACAAAAATTCTTAAAAGTTTTTATTAAAATATCATAAGAACATAATAAATAAGCTAAGATAATAATTATTAAAGCATAGGAATTATTTTTAATAAATAAATATAAAACAACTAACATTATACTTATCATTATTAATATCAATTTGGGGATATTAATATTTCTAAATCTATTATTATTAACAACTTTAGCTTCCCTAGTGATAAGTTCAAGCTTAATTTCACCTTCAATATTTTTAATAATCTTAAGCATCAAATCATAATCTTTATCATCATAATCAATCAATAAAGTTTTATTAATAAAATTAAGATGAGCCTCTTTAATAAGATTACTATTATTTAAAGCATCTTCAATCTCTTGAGCACAATGGGCACAATCTAAATTATCAATATGATATTTTAGCATGATAATCAACTCCTTACATATGAATATATGTTCATACGTTAATTATAACCTCTTCTTTTTTTATGTCAAATAAAAAGAATGAATTTAATCACTCTTTCTTGAAATATTAGTTATTTAAAGTATTTTTTAAACCCTTAATACCTAATAATGATAATAACATAACTAACATTGTAATAATATAAACTAAATATTCATTCCCACTCTTAGGAATAATTATCTTTTGATGAGTTTTCTTTTTAGGATAATTATTTTTTTTAGCTTCAGCTTTTTGATAGGTAACAATAAGCTGATGATTATTTTTAATGTTTCTAAATTGATAAGAACTCTTATTAGCACTATTTAATTTAATATTATTACCATCAATATTAATACTTGTTAAAAGATAACCATTATAACCTTGATAACTAATTCTAACATCATCCCCCTCATTAACTATTTTACTAGCATCAATCTTACCATTAATAACCTTAGTCTTAATATTATAAGTTTTATGTTCTTGAACATTTAATTCATAGATGGCATAAAGGACTACATTATGATTAGGCATCATAAAATCATTAAGTCCATGTTTAGTAAATACTGGTTGTTCATCATCTTTATCAAAGGCATATCCTTTGAAAAGATAACCCTCTTTTAGAGGAATATTATTAAAATCAATCTTAACATTCACATCTTTTTGAGCAATATTATCAACATTATCTCCATCATTTTCATTACGATAATCATAATGAATAGTAAAAACTTCCTTTTGACCTTGATAATTAATATCAAAATTATTAAACCCATAAGTGCGATTATTACTCCAAGTATGATTAACTTTCTTAATATTGTTATTATAAATAACATAATTTAATAGATCACTTTCTTCTAAATTATCATTATATCCAACTTTAGCCTTATTATTACTAAAGATAACATCTTGAGCAATCATTACCATATGATAATCCATCATATAAAGAGCTCCACCATCTTCATAAGCTTCATTATTAATAAATTCAACATTATTATCTATTCTTAATAACCCACGATAAGCATCTGAGACATGAATAGCTCCACCATTATGAGCCCTGTTATTTTTAATTAGGACTTTATCACTAATATTAAAATTACTATAATTCATTGAATAATCATTAATAGCGATTGCTCCACCAATATTACTAGCTTCATTATCTAATAATATAACATCATCCTTAATATTAAATAATGAATCAAATACTTTTAATGCCCCTCCATCTAAACCGGCTCTATTATTATTTATTTGAACATTATTTTTAATAACACCTTCAACACTATAAGCAAGCATAGCTCCACCATTACTATTTGTATTATTATCATTTATCTGAACATTATCTTCTATTTTGACATCAGAAAGAGATGCTATTATAGCTCCTCCTCCATATTTACCAGTATTATGATAAATTTGGACATTATCTTTTATTGTTAAATGGGCATAAGTTTGCATTGAACCAAGAGCTCCCCCATTATTACCAGCCATATTATCATGTATTTTAACATTACCACCAATTACTAATGTACCATAATTAATAATACTACCTCCATCACCTAATGATTCATTATTATAAAACTCAACCTGGCCATCAATCACCATATTACCATTATCATATACTTTAATAACACCCCCATTTTGATCAGCTTTATTATTATAAAACTTAACATTACCATAAATATGAGTATTATTATTAGTAAGCATAAAAGGCGAACTACCTTTAATAGCTAAATTATCATGAACTTCAACATCATCATAAATATTAATATCACCAATTTCGCGCCAAGCCTGAATCAAACCATTAGACTCTATTACTTCATTATTAATAATTTTAGCATTACCATAAATATTTAATATGCCCCCCATTTTATTAATTAAAGAACCATAACTACCAAAACGATGATTTTGAATAGTAACATTTTGACCAATATTTAAAGTTATCGTTTTATCAATATCACTAATTTGAAATAAAGTATTATTAATTTCTTGATTAATATTATCTTTATTCCCATCAATAACAATATCCATAAAAGTCAATGAACTATTTAACTCATACATATATATTAATTTACCATGATAGTTATCAGCTCTTGTTAAAGAATAAAGATTATCCTTACTTTTAATTGTAATATCACGATAACTCTTTGGAAAAATAACATCATCAAAAATAAGATCATTTTCAATTTCAATGACATGACTACCTTCATTTAAATTTTCAACAACATATTTTAATTCACTAAAACTACTAACTTGATAAGTATCAGCTTTAATATCCTCTTTAATACCTAGCCCCCATATTATTGTCATAATAAGCAATAATAGTAGCATTTTATTTCTTTTCATACCTTAGTCCTCTTTTCATATTTTATTATATATCAACATACTTTAATATTTTATCTTAAAAATATTATGATATCAAGAAAATATTATTAATATATAAAAATGGAACTGGTTACACTTGTTTAAAGTATTACATATATTTGCTTAAATATAAAAAATAATGCTAATATATCAATTAACATTATTATAATAAATAATATTCTTTAAATTTAAATATGTTCAGACAATTCCTTAAAGAAAATTGCAGCATCACCTATAACAATATCATGATAATTATTATAGGCCGTTTCTTCATTATTAATTAAGATTATTCTAGCATCGCTTTTAGCATAATTAACTAAACTCGCAAAGGGATAAACTTGTAAAGTTGTTCCTACTACAATAATCATATTAGCCTTACTAATGGCTGCTATCGATTCATTAATGACATTTTCATCTAAACTTTCTTCATATAAAACAACATTAGGTCTAATAAGACCATTATCTTTATCATGTCTATTAGAATTCAAATAATCATTTACACTAATTTTCTGATGGCATTTTGTACAATATAAATCATATAAACTACCATGAAATAAGATGACATTAGTCGCTTTATTGTGAAGATGTAAATCATCAATATTTTGGGTAATAATAGTTACCTTTTTGATTAAAGAAAGCTGAGCCATACTCTGATGAATAATATTCGGTTTAGCATCAAGATGATATAACAATTTCACAAACTCATAAAACTCAGTTGGTTCATTAATAAAACAGCTATGACTCAATAAGTATTCAGCTTTTTTATTAGTATGATATAAACCACTCATCGAACGATAATCAGGTATTCCTGATAAGGTCGAAACCCCCGCTCCAGTTAAAAAAACAATATTATCGCTACCTAAAATATCATTGATAATATCTTGATTACTTTTCATTATCTTCACCCTTTATTTAAGAATTAAATCTTTTACTATAATACCAATTTTCAAGAACAAATTAACATTATCAATATCATTACTAATAATTAAATCATTACTATTAAGTGGTAATATTTCATTA
>JAITPW010000060.1 GCA_031289255.1 Bacilli bacterium | reverse complement strand
TATTATTATTATTAGTTATTCCTAATATTAGTGAAAAACAAAAATTAATTAATATGAAAGGTTGTGAAGCATTAAAAGAAACTATTAATTCTCAGATATATTTATACGAACTAAAATATGATAAAAAACCGACTAATATTAATGAATTAGTAAAAAATGGTTTTATAAAAGAAGAACAAACTAAGTGTAAGAGTAATCAAAGTATTGTCATAGTTAATGAAGAAGCTAAAATTGAATAATAAAGGTTATTTAATGTTAGAAATGTTATTAATATTAGTAATTATAAGTTTATGTTTAGTAATTAATATTCATTTATTTAATAATAGTAATCTAAATAATTATTATTATAAAGAAATAGAATTATTAAAAAGTGAATTGATAAAAGCTAAACAACTTGCCATAATAAAGAGAAGTAACACCTTTATTATCTTTAATAATAATAAATTAGAAACTATTAATGAAAATAATTATCATCATCTTGAATTTAAAGTAATCCAGTTTCAAAAAAATAAAGAATTATATTTTAATAGAAATGGTAATATTAATCAGGGTCAAACCATAAATTTTAAATATAATTATCAAATTCATAAAGTAATATTTTATTTAGGAAAAGGGTGGTTTTATATTGAATAAAGGATTTGTTATGTATGAAGCCTTAATTATGTTTGTAATAATTAGTTTTATTTTATTAAATACAATGAATATTATTCATAATATAACAATGAAGACTTTAAAATTTAATAAAATTATTAATACTAAAATAAGTAATAATTATCAAGAAAGTAATTGTGATTATCGATGTTTAATAAAAAAGGCTTTTTAAGTATTGAATTAATTTTATATTTTATTATCCTAGTAATATTAGCAATTATTTTTACTAATTTATTAATGCGTAGTACTTATTATCATCATAATGAAAATATTAAAATCTATCAAAGCTATGATATCTTAAGAAACTCATTAATAAAATATAAAGAAATAAGTACTTTTAGTGAAAAAGAAGTTATCTTTGGTGATTATGTTAAAATAAAAATTAATGATAATAAAATATATGAGTATCCTGGTTATATGCCTTATTTTCAAGATATCAATAATGCTAAATTTATTTTTCAAAATAAAACTTTATTTTTATTTTTTATCTATAATAATCAATCTTATCAACAGGTAATATTTTATGAAAAATAATAAAGGTAATGTTAGTATTTTATGTATAAATATTCTTGTCTTAGCTTCATTTATATTATTGTTTGTAAATTCATTATATTTAGAAACTTATTATTATTATCAACATCTTAATAAACCATATAATATTTTTCTAATTGAAAATGCTATTATCAAAAATGTGTACCAAGATCATTTAAATGTCAATTATACTTCTCAATTAATGAGTTATCATAGTCATTATAAAATTATTAATGGCAATTATGAATATCTAATTACCCTTAGTATTCATAATGATATTTATCATTATGAACTAATTTATGATAAATTATGTAATCAAGTAATTGAATTTAATATTAGTAATTTAACAAATAAGACATAAGTAATGTTTGTATTAGTACCATATTATTGATATAATAGTATTGGTGATGAAGATGAAGATAAATGAAATTATGAATAATATGAAAGTAGATGCCATATATGTAACATCAATTATTAATATTCGTTTTTTAACAAAATTTAGTGGAAGCGAAGCTAAATTAATTTGCTTAAAGAATAAAATGATTCTATTAGTTGACTCACGTTACTATACGCAAGCTAAAAAGCAGTGTCATGAGTGTGATGTCCAATTGATTGAACCAAAGAATTTATTTACAAAAATAGCTGAACTAATAAAGGAGTATTATATTAAAAATCTTGGAATTGAAGAAGATAATATGGTAGTACAAGATTATTTTATTTTAAATAACTTTATGAATAATAACTCAATTAATACCAAACTATTACCTCTATCATTAAATAAAATTAGAATGATTAAAAGTGATGAAGAAATAGCAACTATTAAAAAAGCCTGTCATATTACTGATAAAGCTTATGAACATATTTATAAATTTATTAAACCTGGGATTAGTGAAAAAGAAGTTGTTAATGAAATGTATCGCTATTGCTTAGATTTTGGTGTTGACGGATTAGCTTTTAATATTATTGTAGCAAGTGGGGTGCGATCTAGTATGCCTCATGGAGTTGCCACTGATAAACTTATTGAAGAAAATGATTTTGTTACTATTGATTTTGGAATTATATATCAAGGCTATTGTTCTGATTACACAAGAACCTTTAGTATTGGTAATAATCCACCAAAGAAATTAGTTGAAATATATCATATTGTTCAAGAAGCTCAAAAACTTGCTATTAAAAATATTAAACCAGGAGCCAAATGTAATGAAATTGATAAAATAGCTCGTGATTATATTGAAAAATTTGGTTATCAAGATTACTTTAAACATGGCTTAGGCCATAGCTTTGGTTTAGAAATTCATGAAGCACCATATTTGAATCCAACCGATGAAACAGTGTTACAACCAGGTATGATTATTACGATTGAACCAGGTATTTATTTGCCTAATATCGGTGGTGTCAGAATTGAAAATGATATTTTAGTAACTGAAAATGGCTATGAAAATTTAACTAATTTATCAACAGACTTATTAAAAATAAATAATTAGATAGGAGAAGAATTAATGATAAATGTAAATGATTTTAAAACAGGAATAACTATTAAATTAGATAATAATCTATTTACGGTCTTAGAATTCCAACATGTTAAACCAGGAAAGGGTAGTGCTTTTGTCAGAACTAAACTTAAAAATTTACGTTCGAAAGCAACAGTTGACCATACTTTTAATGCTGGAATAAAAGTTGAAAAAGCACATATTGATAAAGATAAAATGCAATACTTATATGATGATGGTGATGGTTTAGTATTTATGGATTCTAATACTTTTGATCAAATTACTATTGATAAAAAAGGTATTGAGTGGGAAAGAAATTTCCTAAAAGAAAATGATACTGTTGAAATTACTAGATATCAAGGTGAAATTTTAGGAATTGCTCTACCAAATTCAGTTGAATTAGAAATTATAGAATGTGAACCAGGTATTAAGGGTGATACTGCTACTAATGCTACTAAAAATGCTGTTTTAGAAACAGGGTATAATATTAAAGTACCTTTATTTATAGAAACAGGTGAAAGAGTAATTGTAAATACCAATGATGGTAAATACATATCTCGTGCTTAGGTTAATATTATGAAAAAAGATGAGTTGTTTATTTCAACAAATGTAATACATTCTATCATTAATGAAGTAATTAATGAAAATAAAAATTTATTTTTAAATAAAACCCATTTAAATTTTAAAAATAAAGGTATTAGTAATATTGAAATAATTAATGAAGAAGTTCTTATCAATTTGGTTTTAAATACTAATTATGCTATCGATATTTTAAAACTAGTTAGTACTCTTCAAAATGATATTAAACAAATGATTGAACATATTACAATCTATAAAATCAAAGATATTAACATTGAATTAATGGAGATAAATAAATAAGAACTTACTTAAAGTAGTTCTTATTTTTTTGATAAAAGCAGCTATAAATATGGTATAATATTGAAGTATGGAGGCAAAATTATGAACAAATACACAATGAATCAAAGGCAAGCTCGTGAAGCCTGCTTAATATATTTATATCAGTTATTATTTGAAAAAAAATTAGCTGATGAACAAGCAATTGCTTTTAATTTTGAAAAATTTCTAAGTGATAATTTAAATAATCTTAACTATATTTTACAAGAAAAATATAAAACACCAAAATCACTAAATATTGTTGATAATGAATTAGTTGTATTAATTATTAAAAAAAGTAATGATATTACTAATTTTCAAAATTTCTTACAAAATTTTATTGATAATAGAGATTTTAATAGTTTAGGGTTAATGGAACAAGCTATCCTAATATTATCTTTTATTCAATTAAAATACAGTGATTATCCTTATCAAATTATTATTAATGAAAGTATTGAACTTGCTAAACAATTTTGTGATGATAATACTTATAAATTTATTAATGGTGTTATTGATAAAGTAATCATTACTTTAAATAAACAAAGCCATGAAAATGAAAAATAATATCAGTGTCAGTAATTTAGTTGATTATTTAAAAAAGAAAAATGATAATGATATTAATTTATTAAATATTAATATCATTGGGGAAATTAGTAATTTTAAATATTATCAAGGTCGTAATATTTATTTCGACTTAAAAGATAAAGATGCTATTATTAATGTCGTTATTTATCAAATGTATCATAATAATTTAATATTTAAACCCCAAAATGGTGATAAAGTTATTGTTGAGGGTAGTATCAAAGTCTTTAAAAATAAAGCTAGTTTTCAAATTCAAGCCTCTAATATTCATAAGTACGGGATTGGTGACTTATATATTGAGTTTGAAAAAAATAAAAAACTATTAGCAAGTAAAGGATATTTTGCATTAGAACATAAAAAAAATATTGTTAAATTTCCTAATAATATTGCTGTTATTGCCGGAAATGAAGCTGCTGCTTTACATGATATTTTAAAAACAATAAATAATCGTTATAAATTAAGTAAAGTCTTTGTTTTTACTAGTTTAGTTCAAGGCAAAAATGCTAGTCAAAATATAATTAGTAATATTAAACTAATTAATTCATTAGCTTATCATTTTGATACAATCATTATCGCTCGTGGTGGAGGTAGTTTTGAAGATCTCAATGCTTTTAATGATCTCAATTTAGCAATTACCGTCTATCATTCTAAGATACCGATCATTACTGGAGTTGGGCATGAAAATGATACTACTTTAATTGATTATGTTGCTGATTTAAGGGCTTTAACCCCAACCGATGCAGCTATTAAAGCTACTCCTAATACTCAAGACTTAATGGGTTATTGTGCTAGTGTTCAAAATTATCTTAAAATGGCCTTTTTTAAAAAATTAAATAGTAGTAGTCAATTAATAGATTATCATCATGCCAATATCGTTTATAAGCATAAAAATCGCTTAAATAATTATCATAAACAATTACATTATTATTTAAATGTTTTTAATAAAAATAAATTTTATAATTTAGTAAATAGTTATTTTCAAAAAATATATTTAAATAAT
The DNA here is from genome assembly GCA_031289255.1 of Bacilli bacterium. Classification (GTDB taxonomy): domain Bacteria; phylum Bacillota_I; class Bacilli_A; order JAJDGJ01; family JAJDGJ01; genus JAISTP01. The sequence continues at coordinate 4,232 of JAITPW010000060.1, read as the reverse complement.
ATGAAAATGAATAATAGTATTAAGTACTGTATTAGTAAAAATGACATTAAAATTGATACTAATTTTCATACTTTAAGCAATAATTATAATAATATTCTTAATAATAAATATTTGTTATTAAAAACTAATCATCAAGCTATTATCAATAATTTCACAAAAATTATCAAAGAAAAAAAACAATTGTTTGACCGATTATATTATCAATTATGTTTATTAGATCCTAAGAATATAATGAATAAAGGATATGCCATTGTCAAAAAAGATCATAATATAGTAAAAAGTTTTAAAACAATTAATATTAATGATAAAATATCAGTTATTAATAATAGTATTGAATTAGTTGTAAACGTTGAAGAGGTGAATAAAAATGAATGATATAAATTTTGAAGAAGCAATGACTCGTATTGAAGATATTGTAAAAGAATTAGAAAATGATAATATTGATTTAGATAAATCGTTAAAACTTTTTCAAGAGGGAATGGAACTAAGTAATAAATGTTATTTAGTCTTAAATAATGTCGAAAAACAATCAATTAAAATATTAAATGATAATGATATTGAAAAAATAAAGGGAGATTTGTCTAATGAACAATAATACTTTAAAATATTATCAAACAATCATTAATAAGGAAATTAGTACTATTCTTAATGATAACATTATTTTTGATTCAAATCTAAAAGCTAGTATGGTTTATTCACTAAAAGATGGTGGTAAAAGATTACGACCTGCTTTATTTCTATCTTTACTAGATAGTTATAATATTAAGCTTGATAAATATGTCAAAGTTGCTTGTGCTATTGAAATGATTCATACCTATTCATTAATTCATGATGATTTACCAGGAATGGATAATGATACCTTGCGTCATGGAAAATTAACTACTCATGTTCGTTTTGATGAGTCTACAGCTATTTTATGTGGCGATGCCTTGTTAACTGATGCCTTTTATTTATTAAGTACTCTTGAACTAGATGATAGTTTACTAATAAAATTAATTAGATCTTTAAGTTATGCTGCTGGTTCAAATGGCATGGTTTATGGTCAACAATTAGATTTGGAAGAAGACGAAGCTTCAAATGCAGCATATATTAAGAATGTTTATCATTTTAAGACTTCAATGATGTTACAAACAAGTATTGTTATGGCAGCTATCATTGCTGATCAAAATCTTGATAAATTTCTTGAATTAGGAGCTTATTTAGGACAGGTTTTCCAAATTCAAGATGATATCTTAGAATTAACTAAATCAAGTTCTGAAATTGGTAAAAATAATGATTCTGATCAAAAAAATAATAAAATTACTTTTATAAATATTTATGGTTATAATAATACCATTGCAATTAGAGATACCTTGATTGCTAAGATAAATAAAATTATTAATGAACTTTCATTACATAATACAAATTTTGAATTGATTATTAATGATATATTTAATCGTCAATTTTAATAAATACTCTACCCAAAGGATGTGAGCTTATGAATTTAAAAGATATTAAAAATCCCTTATTTTTAAAAAATCTAAATAATAAAGATTTATATAGATTATCTAAAGAAATTCGCAAATTTTTAATTAAATCGCTTTCTCATACTGGAGGACATTTATCTAGTAATTTAGGGATTGTTGAATTAACAATTGCTCTTCATAAGACCTTTAATGCTCCTGATGACCGTATTTTTTTTGATGTAGGTCATCAATCATATGTTCATAAAATTTTAACAGGTAGAATTAATGACTTTAATACTTTACGACAAATTGATGGCTTATCTGGCTATCAAAAAATAAGTGAATCAGAGTATGATTGCTTTGAAGGAGGACATAGTTCAACAACGATATCAGCTGCTGTTGGCATGGCGATAGCTCGTGATATTAAAGCTGAAGATTATCATATTATACCCGTTATTGGTGATGGAGCTTTAATTAATGGTGTTGCTTTTGAAGCCTTAAATAATTTAGGTTATTTACAAAAAAAAGTTATTATTATTCTTAATGATAATGGTATGTCAATATCAAAAAATACTGGAGCACTAAATAGCTTTTTAGATACTTTAAGAGTATCAATGCCTTATAATAAAGCTAAGCAAAATTATAAAGAATTACTTAATAAATCTAAAGTAGGTAAGGTTGCATATCATGTTTCTAAGACCCTTAAAGATGGTATTAAACTTAAAGTAATTGCTAATATGTTTACTGAGCTTAATTTAGACTATATTGGACCATTAGATGGTCATGACTTTAAAGATTTAATAAGAGGTTTAAATAAAGCTAAAAATAGTCCTCGACCAATTGTTGTTCATGTCATAACTAAAAAAGGTAAAGGATATAAATATGCTGAAGAAGATAGCTTAGGAAAATGGCATGGTATCGGTAAATTTGATATTGAAACTGGCGAAACATTAAGCAAAGAAAATAAAGATGAAATTAATTTCTCTAAGCTTGTAGCTGATGAAGTATATAATCATATGAGTAATAATAAAAATATTGTAACGATAACCCCAGCAATGGTAAGTGGATCTAAATTAGATAGGATCTTTAGTGATTTTAAAGATCGTTCCTTTGATGTTGGCATTGCTGAATCTCATGCTGCTATGATGGCCGCCGGTTTAGCATTAAATGGAGTTCATCCTTTTTTATCAATCTATTCTACTTTCTCACAAAGAAGTTATGATCAATTTAATCATGATCTTGCTCGCATGAATTTACCGGTTTTAATAGGTCTTGATCGAGCTGGTATTGTTGGTGAAGATGGTGATACTCACCATGGCGTTTTTGATATTGCCATCTTTCGTAATCTACCTAACTTTATAATTAGTGCACCTCGTAATAATTTTGAAGTTAATTATTTAGTAGATATTGGCTTTAATACTAATCACCACTTTATTATTCGTTATAGTCGAGAAAATGCTAAATTACTTCAAAAGAATAATTATACATTTGCATTTGGAAAATGGCTAACAATTAAAAAACATTGTAAAAAAGTCATAATTAGTTATGGTATCCATACTAATAAATTTGAAAAACTTATTATTGATAATGATTATGATATCGGCTTAATTCATGCTCTATTTATAAAACCATTAGATTATCAATTACTAGCATATTTATTTAAAAATAATATCGAAATAAATATCTTTGAACCTGATATCAAAGCCGGAGGTTTTAGTTCAAGTATCTTAGAATATGCTAATATTAATAATTATAATGGTAATTTAGTAAAAATTAATGCCATTGATGATATCTATATTTTATCTGGTAATATTAATGATTTAATGAATAAATATGGCTTTAATTATCAAAAATATATTGAAAACATTGTAAAGTGAGGTGTGAACTATGCTAAGACAGATCAACATTAATAACTTTGCTATTATTGAAAACATGAGTATTGATTTTAATAATGGTTTAACAATTATTACTGGTCAAACTGGAGCAGGTAAATCAATTGTTATTGATGCTATCGAGCAGTTACTTGGCCAAAGAGCATCTACTAATTTAATTGGTTCGCATAGTGAACAAGCTATCTTAGAAGGTATTTTTGATGTCAACGATGAGATTATCAAGATATTATCAAAATATGATATCTTTATCGAAGATGATTACCTTATTATTAATAAGAAAATATCAAAAGAAGGAAAATCACAAACTAGATTAAATAATAAAATAATAACTAGTGAAATAGTTAAAAGTATTGCACCTCTTCTAGTTGAGATTATTTCTCAAAATGAAGCTATTTTATTAAATAATTATCACAATCAAATCATGTATCTTGATTCTTTTTTTAATGAAGAAGAACTAAAAATATTAAATAATTATCAAAATGATTATCATAAATATTTAAATATTAAAAATGAATGTCATTCATTTTTAAATAATGTTATTGATGAAAATTTACTAAATTATTATGAAGAACAGCTTAAAGAAATTAATGAATATTATCTTGATGATGAAGAACTAAATACCCTTCAAACCAAAGAAAAATACTATAATGAATATGAAAATATTAATGATTATACTTATAAAATAATAAATATTTTTCACAATGATAATATCATAGATTGTTTATATGATATTTCAAATTATAGTGCAAAATTAAAAGAGATTGATGTATCTTTTAGTGATTTTGATAATAATATTAATGATATTTACTACTTATTAAAAAATTCATATGACACTATTTTAAATAAAAAACAATCGCTTAATTATGATGAAGATGAATTTACTAATTTAAAACAA
>JAITPW010000052.1 GCA_031289255.1 Bacilli bacterium | reverse complement strand
TTCTACTAATAATACGATATTGAAAATATCTTTGCATACCACTCTTCATATTAAAACAGAATAAACCAGTTTTTAAATTGATCGTAAAATAAATAATAAAATTAAACATCATATATTCAAAGAGATTTTGATAAAGCTCATGTGAATAGAATAGATAAAATTCCATGTCCTTAATTCGGCCGATTGTATAAATATTAAAGACTAGTAAGAAGAAACTAAGAAGCACTAAGAATTTAAAGATACTTAAATATAATTTCTTTAAAATAAGGCGAGTTTTCTCATTATTCTTTAAAAATGCATAAAAGAGTAAAAATAATATTGTATAAATAACTAGTCTTATTAAGATTAAAGGTGTTGGAAATAATGCAAATGGTGAGATAATAGCGATTAAATCAATCAAAGGATTACCATGAAACAAATTCTCTATAATCCAAGTTATAAAAAATAATATTATTAAAACCATGGTGATTGATCGCGGTTTTAAGTGTAATATTAAAATATTCTTGATAATAAGAACCTCTAAATACAAGGAAACTAAGAATAATAAAATAATCGGTATTATTTCCTGTTTATTAGTTGCTATGAAAAAAAAAACATAGAGACTTATAAATATTAATGTTCTAATAAGGCAGTGATTAAATATTAATTTAAACATTTTGAGATAAATATTATAATTCTTACTTAGCCGTGTCTTTAAATAATAATAGATATGTTGATATTTCTCTGTATCAATTATTACAAATGCGATAAAACATATATTAGGTGCAAAACAGACTGAGGGTACATTGATTGCATCCGCAGCAAGATAAATAACACTTGAATAGCGATATGTAAAATCAGTAGCAACAATAAACAAAAGAATAAAGAATAATATATTCTTCTTTAATTTCATATAATTCCCCCTTTATTGATAATTAAAAATCAGATTTCATCCCATCTTAATTTTTTTCTAAAAATAAATAAACTTGCAACAATAAAACTTTGTATTAATATGGAAAGATAAGATGCCCATACTGGTCCAACCGATTGAATATTCATGATCGGGTAAACAGGAATAACTGGTAAATATTGATGACCAAATATAAATATGATATTAAAGTTTATAATATAGATAAAAATCAGAAAAATTAAAGTTAATAATGAATTTTTTATTTTTTCATAAAAGAATAAACTATATAAATAAATATAAACTACTGAAATGAAAGCTGGTAGACCTAATATTATATATGATGATAAAACCCTAAATTTAAAAGGAATTATTTTTATGATATTAAGATTTTTAGCCATATCTTCAAAATAAAAAGAATCAAATAACATAAAGTCATTAGTCACAAAATAATTTATGATAACTAGAATTGTTGAATCAATGATACATGCTAAAAATATTATTGCTGTTGATAAAATTATGCATCTTAAAGAATAAAGAACATATTTTTTAAAATAATCATTAGTTCTTCCTACTCGATAAAATAAGACTTGATATTTATATTTAATGGCATTAATAATAATATTAACACTTTCTAATAAAAATAAAAAAAGCAAATCACTCCCAGTATATTGATTAAATAAATATGGGCTAAACATCCAACCTAACGATTCTTTCACGGTTAGATTTACTGTTAGATTAGTAGGAATATAAGTTTGAAAAAAGTTATTAAAACTAGTAAAATCTAAGAATAAAGCTATGGCATAAATAACCATTCGAAAAAGATAAGAAGATAAATGAGTTCCTAAAAGAAACTCGTTAATAAATCTTCTGTAATTAAAATTACTTACCAAATTTATCATCACATGCCCAAGAGCCAGATATCTCGCCTCGTCCATCCCATTTGTTTTGTCTTGATCCATAAAAAACATGACCATAGTGTTCATCTTTTGGTGCATAATTAGCATATGGCGTTCTTTGATACTCCATGTGCAATTTAGTAGGGCTGTATCGAATATCGCTATTATGAGCACCACCTAAAAATTGATAGAAATTTAAACTACTTGTCGAATGAATTACATATGCACTTTTATCTATTTTATTATTTCCCGCATAATGCTTATAAGAGACACTAGAATTAACATTAACATCATAATATCTAGATGGAGTATATCTGCCTTCAAAAATTGAAAAGTAAAATGGCATGACATCTGCCTTTGCAGCATTAATTTTAACTACATTAGTACTACCCATTAGAATAATTCCAATTAATATATATAAACTTATTTTAAATTTATTCATAATAATAAGCTCCTTTCTTTGAAAAAATTTTTTTGTAAAGACCCTATTCGCCTCTTTCTTATTCTTTTCCTTACAAAATTTATTATAATATTATTAAAAAACATTTCAATAGTAAAAATTAAACCTGACCGATATCTGTCAGAATAATTTTATTAATATATTATATATTATTATTACCATTATAAATTTCATTTATAATGGTATATTAAAATGATAAGATAAATTACTCTTTTTATAAATATTAAGAACTTTTTTTTATAAAAAACGGTTAATTATTATCATAATTTTTTTTATAAATATACATATTATTGTTTATATTTATATTTAAAAGTTCTTAATATTTATTATATCTATTCACAAATTAGACATATTATTTAATTTACTAAGCTTATTATTTGGAAGTTTTAATATTCTAGTAAAAATCATAATAATAATATAATGTACAAATTATGTATTCAGTTGTATTACCATTCATATTTATGTTAATATATTTATAATAGTAAAGGAGGAATTTATATATGAAGAGTACTATCCTTGTTCTTGGAGATGAACAGAAAATGTATGATCTATCTCGCTTTATGAGAAAAAATAAGATTAATCTAGCTCTTTTTTACAATCGTGAAGATTTTATAACTGAACTTAAATATAATGATTATAATATCTGTTTAATTTCTGAAACAATTATTAAAAGTGATTTACTAGACTTAATTAATCTAATTCATGCCTTTAATCCAGCAATTACTATTTTAATAAATTATCTTGAACTAAATGATTATAATGATATTGAAGTACAACATGGTTACGAAAAAAATATCTTCCTTATTAAAAAAGATGATTATCATAAAATAAAAGAAATTTATATCAATTCCTATGAAGAGGCAAAGAATCATATGGTTAGTAACCAATCAATTCAATACTATGTTGAATACAATAATCAGCATCTTATTATTAATAATAATATTATAAATTTAACTTTAGATGAACAGTTACTAATTGAATTATTTATAACTAATAAAGATATGATTTATAGTTGTGATGAACTTGCTCAATTATTATTAGATAAATATAATACTAACGTTAGCTCTAAAGCAATCTATAAAAGATTAAGTCGATTACGTCTTAAAATTGGTATCAATTTAATTATAACCGTCTACGGTTTAGGTTATCAATGGAATTCTAAATATTAAATAGGCAATGCTATTTACTAAATTCTTTATTCTTTTATTTCTAATCATATAAATAAAACAAATAGATATTTTTTATTATTTATAAATTATTATTTTAACAACTTATGCCCTATATATAAACTAGTCTTTTTTTTATTTTTTTCATCGTAAAATGATTGAATATTTTATCTTAAATAAAATATAATAGAGATAGTAACAAAGTTACTATCAGCCAAATAATTATACGAAAGAAGGAAATTGAATTATGAATGTAGGATTACCTAAAGAAATTAAAAATAATGAAAGCCGTGTAGGTATGACTCCTATCGGGGTTAAGGAACTTACCACAAAAGGTCACAATGTCTTTGTTGAAACAAATGCTGGGGTTAATTCAGGAATTACTGATGATGAATATGTAGCAGCAGGAGCAAAAATCGTTAAAACAGCTGCTGAAGCATGGGATCAAGCAATGGTTGTTAAAGTAAAAGAACCATTAGAATCAGAATATAAATATTTTAAAGAAGATATGATTCTTTATACTTATTTACATCTTGCGAATGAACCAGAATTAACAAAAGCTTTACAAGAAAAGAAAGTTCAATCAGTTGCTTATGAAACAGTACAATTAGCTGATGGAAGCTTACCATTACTAGCTCCAATGTCAGAAGTAGCAGGACGTCGTGGTGCTATTATTGGGGCAACTTTCTCAGAAAAACATCGTGGCGGACAAGGAATCTTATTATCTGGAGTACCTGGAACTGACAAAGGATATGTTGTTGTTGTTGGAGCAGGAGTGGCTGGATTAAATGCTGCTAAACAATCTTTAAACCTTGGAGCAAAAGTTACTATTTTAGATGTTAACTTACCAAGATTAAAATATATTGATGACATCTTCCCAAATATGCAAACTTTATATTCTAGTGAACATAATTTAGCAGAAGAAATCAAAAAAGCAGATGTTGTTATTTCAACAGTATTAATTCCGGGAGCTAAAACACCAAAATTAATTAAAGAATATATGGTTAAAACTATGAAACCAGGTTCAATTATCATTGATATTGCGATTGATCAAGGTGGTTCTGTTGAAACTATTGATCATTCTACTACTCATGATGATCCAGTATTTGAAAAATACGGAGTATTACATTATTCAGTAGCAAATATGCCAGGTGCAGTTGCAAAAACATCAACTTACGCTTTAACAAATGCCACATTAAAATATATGGTAATGCTTGCTAATGATGGTATTAAAGCATGTCTTAAAGACGAAGCTTTATTAAAAGGTGTTAATGTAATTAATGGTAAGATTACTTATCCTGGAGTTGCTAGTGCCTTTAATGTTGAATGCACTTGTCCAAAAGAAGAAATCGAAAAACTATAAGTATAATCAAATTTAAAAAAAATAATAAGCACATAAAAAGACTAGGATTCTAGTCTTTTTTAATAAATAATTTTATCTCATTAATAAATTCACTATTTTTAGTAATTAATTCTTCAAATGAGTATTGATCACTACCCTTAAAAAGTAATCTTTTAACTTGCTTAGCATTAGTATGATTATAGATTATCCGATCAACTGGTTTAATCGCATCAAACATTGTAGGATAATCATTACCACCAACAATTATGCTTAAACCTTTTTTATCTTTAAATGGTAATGGTTCTTTATAATAATACTTTAGTGGAAAATAAACTTGTAAGCGACTAATTAATGATAATAATTTACCACTAAAACTACTAAAATGTAACGGTGAAGCTAATACTAATAAATCTGCTTCAATAACATCAGCCATTACCTTTTTAAAATCATCTTTACCATCATAAATGCACTTGTTTTTATGGTTAAAACAATAATTACACCCAATACATGCCTTTACTTTATTATCATAAGCATAATAAGTAATCACTTCATTTTGATCTTTAAAAAGATAATCACATAATTGTTTAGTTGTTCCTTGTTTGTTTGGTGAGCCATTAAGTATTACTATTTTCATTGAAAAAACCTCCTTTAATATATAAATATTGATCGTAGAAATTCATCTGTTTGGTCGTTTTAGGATCAAATTTAAATAATCTAAAGAATACATCCATAAAATAACCTAGAAGAAATAAAGACATCAGTGTCCCTATCCCCACTGTTCCTCCGATTATAAAACCAATTATTAAGACGATGGCCTCAAGTACTGGTTTAACAAAAGTAGTATCTTTTTTTAGTTTTAGTACTAAGCCTAATAACAAGGAATCGCGTGGTCCTGCTCCAAAATCAACCATTAAATAAACAGCTGATCCAAAAGCTAGTAATATAATTCCTAATAAAGCCATCATTAATTGAATAAAAATATTATCAGATACGTTAATAAAAGGAAGAATAAAATCAATCATTATGCCAAAACATAAAGCATTCAATAATGTTCCTATTCCTGGAAAGATTTTAATACAACAAGCTATCATTATCACAATAATACTTATATAAATATTAATAAGTCCATAGCTGATATCAGTAACTTTACTTAGCCCTTCATTTAAGACATCCCATGGTCCTAACCCAATATGTGATTTTACTGACAAACAAATTCCGGTCGCCATAATAAAATAACCAACTAATAAATGCAATAATTTTTTAAATAATAGTTTTAATTTATTCATTTTCATTATCTAAATAATGAGCAGCTAATTCTTGGTAGTGATAGCCATTACTATTAATATATGCTAAATCTTTTTCATTTAATGCTCTAATTACTTTAGCTGGACTTCCCATAATTAACATACCATCTTCACTAGTAAAGTTACCAGTTAATAAAGAGTTAGCTCCTACTAAACAATTATTACCAACATGAGCACCATTTAATAAGATACTGCCCATTCCAATAACGGTATTATCACCAATAATCGCCCCATGAATGACGCAGTTATGACCAATTGTTGAATTTATTCCAATCGAAACTTCATGGGAAGGGTCATTATGAATAGTTGTATTTTCTTGGACATTACAACCTTTTTTAAGTGTTATTTTATCTAAATCACCTCTAATAATAGCATTATACCAAATATTAACATCATCTTCGATAATAACTTCCCCAATAATTTTAGCCCCATCTTGTATTAAAACATTATGACCGATAATGGGTTTTTTACCTAGATATTCATATATTTTTTTCATTATATTACTCCTTTATTTTTATTAATATTTATTACTAAGGGGGCATCATCATTATTTATAACCTCATACTTAGTAATATGATACGCTTTAGAGTCTAGTTCAGCTACTAATTGATTAATAGCCTTTTTTTCTTGATAACCAGCTAAATGACCAGGATAAATTACAATGACCATTCCCCCATTTAATTTTAAATGAGTTAATCCCTTTTTAATTGACTTAATAGTATGAGAAGCTATCGTTGTAATCTTGTGATCACCCTGAGGTAGATAACCAAGATTAAAGATTATTAAATCAACTTTTTCTAAAATAAAGCGATCAAAATGATAATGATCTTCATGAAATATTTTTACATTATTAATATCTTTTAATAATTCTTTACTTTTAATTATCGCTTGTTCTTGAATATCAAAGGCGATAATATCTTTAAAGTATTGACTTAAAAAAAGCGTATCAAAACCATTTCCTAAAGTCATATCTAAAGCAATTCCATTTGTATTTGCATATTGTTTCATCATTAAATGAGCACATTTTTTAATACTTAAAGCTTTACTCAATTTATATCACCATTCTCTTTTTCATTTATAATCATCACTTAATTACTAACTTATTCGTATAAGTCGCCTTGATAATAATCATGTAAAGCCATGATTTTATCAATACTATTAAGAACATCAATCTTCTTTAAAGTCCATTGTGGAGCAATTAAATGCTCTTTTTTAGCATCGCCTGTTAATCTTTGCACTACAATATCACTTCTTAATAAACGTAGTTGATTTACTACTAAAGTGACATATTCATCTTTAGTAAGCAATGGTATCTTATCATCGTCATAATCCTTACTCCATGGGGCATCACTGAGTATATTAAGCATATGGATTTTAATACTGTGAATCTTCATTTGCGATAGAATTCTAATATTATTAAGCATCTCTTCTTTACTTTCATGAGGTAAACCATTAATTAAGTGAACACATACTTTAATATTAGTTTTTTCTAATAAAGCCATTACCTCATAAAAAACCTTACTATCATAACCACGATTAAAAGTATGAGCTATATCATCATTAAATGTTTGTAAGCCTAATTCTAAATAAAGATCTTTTTGTTTAGTTAAACTATTAAGATAATTAATTTTATCTACATCTAAACAATCAGGTCTTGTCGCAATGGCTAAAGCCACGACTTCTTCTTTATGAAGAAATAAATCATACCTTTTTTTTAAATTATCTAAGGTATCATAAGTATTAGAATAAGCTTGAAAATAAGCAATAAACTTAGTTGTTTGCCATTTACTTAACATTTGTTTTTTAATAGTTTCATATTGAACTAATAAATCATCTTCACATGAACCAGCATATTCGCCACTCCCCATCTCACTACAAAAAGAACAACCACCATAACCACATAAACCATCACGATTAGGGCAAGTAAAACCAGCATTTAAACTAATCTTCAATACTTTATCACCATATTTATGTTTAAGATAATAATCAAAAGTATGGTATCTCTTATTAGTATCACTATAGATAAAATTATTTATTTTCATCAACATATTCTTCTAAACAAAGTTTCTGACTCATTATTTGTGAAGCATCTTCTTTACCAACATAACGAAGATGCCATGGTTCAAAACTAATTTTAGTAATAGCTTCCTTATCTTGAGGATATCTGATAATAAAACCATATTCAGCAGCATGCTTAGCAATCCATTGATATTGTTTAGTATTTTGATAATTTTCTTTAGTAACATAGCTAACCATCATATCAACAGTATTACCTAATTGATGCTCACTAGCTCCTGCTGGTAAAACTAATTTAATATTCGCATTACTCTTATTAAGCTCGCTCTGGAAAAGCTCTTTTTGTTCTTGGTATGAACGATAAGTACTAGTAATTACTAAATCACCACACTTATTAGAAAAAGTTTTTTCAAGATCATCACATAAAGATTGTAAAGCTTGATGAGTATCTTTTCTTAAAAAATACTGATCATTATCAAATAAAGGAACATCATTAACAAGCTCTAAATCATTAGGTACATATTTATAAATATTATTACGATAATTGGCGATACTAAGAATTTTTTCTGGATTAATAACCATTTTAGCATCAATCTCATTATAAATACCTTCATCAATCATCTTAATAAAATAAGTCTTATTATCATCATTCTTAATTAATGCTTTAATTTCATCAATACTATTACCTTCATTAAGATAAGCATTACTTTTCTTAATAACTAACTGATAATTATGAGCACCATTATTAGTTAGAACATCATATAAACCTTGATTTTTATATTGATAATCATCTAATTTAATCTCTTTGCTTAAATTATCTAAATTATAATTAGTTCGCCAAATATTAAATAAGTCTTGTGCACTTAATTTCTCTTTCATGATTGTTTTTATTTCACTATCCACATTAATATTTAAAAGAATCAAATCTTTTCTTTGCATAAAACTAATTACTAGCAATAAAATAATAATTAATAAAACATACCATCTCTTCTTCATTATAATTCTCCTTTATTATTAAAATAATCATTAATTTTCTCTTTATCAATCCTTAATTGTTTAACTAAACTCGCGATATTTTCAAATATTCTCTCTTTTCGAATAAACTTAATAAAAACAATCTCAATTATTGCCCCATATATATCTTCATCAAAAGCAAAGATATTAGTTTCAATTGATTGTTGGCTAACAAAATTAAAAGTAGGATTATGGCCAATATTAGTCATTGAATAATACTCTTTATTATTTATAATAGTCTTAGTTGCATAAACTCCACTTTGCGGAATACGATAATTAATTAATGGTTTAATATTGGCAGTTGGAAACCCAATACTCTGCCCTTTCTTGTTACCTTCAATAACTTTACCAATAATAGAATAAGGACAAATTAATAACTTATTCGCTGCTTCAATATCTCCATTCATAATTAATTCATGAATTAAAGTTGAACTTACTCGTTGATGATTTATTTCATAACGAGGAATAATAATCGTATGAAATTCATCATATTTTTGTAAGGTATTAACATCACCACTTTGATTCTTACCAAAATGAAAATCATAACCACATACTAAATATTTGATATGATTATTAATAATCATCTTCTTAATAAAATCTTCTGGACTTAAGTCTTTAATATCTTTATTAAAATGTAATAAAAATAACACTTCAACATCTAGCTTTTCTAAGATTTTTTTCTTTTGTTCAAAAGATCTTAATAAATAATAATTATCAATATCATTAACAACCTGTCTTGGGGTAATATCAAAACACATTACCCCAAACTTTAAGCCTTTTTTTAAAGCTAATTTACGAGCTGTATTAATAACTTCTTGATGGCCATAATGAATCCCATCAAAATTACCAATTGCTATCGCATATTCATCTAAAGGTATATTAAGGTATTCATTATTACGTAAATGAATTATTCTCATGACCATAAACCTCTGATAATCTTAGCCGTATTATTAATACTTTTATGATATAAAGCGACATCTTCATCATTAATTCTCACAATGAAATCCCGTTCACAATTAACATTAAGACTCTTACCATTCTTAATATCATCAAGATCATCAGTCTTTAGTTCAACAATATCAAAATCAATTAACCCCTTACTAATATCTAATAATTCATAATTATTATTATTAACATCAGCTAATGAATAACTATCTTTAATATCAAAATGACCTACTTTTAATCTTTCCAAAGCAACTAATACCCCAGGGTAATTTAATTGTGCCGCAATATCAAAACATAGCGTTCTAATATAAGTTCCACTACTACATAATACTTCAATCTGAATATCATTATCCTTAATATTTTTTAACATAATTTCTTCTATTAAAATATCTCTAATTGGTATTGCTACTTCCTCATTATTTCGGGCATATTCATATAATTTCTTACCATTTACTTTAATGGCACTATAAATTGAGGGTGTTTGTTGTTGATAACCAATAAAATTATAAAGGGTTTGATGTAATTGATTAAAACTAACATCATCTTGATATTCTTTTACTGTAACTACTTCACCTTCAAGATCTTGTGTTGTAGTAGCCATACCCAGTCTAAAAGTAGCATCATAACGTTTCGATGCTAAGACAAGATAAGGACTTATTTTGGTTGCTTGACCAACTAAGCATACTAAAAGACCACTAGCCATCGGATCAAGTGTCCCACAATGACCAATTTTTTTGGTCTTTAATATTTTTCTTAATTTATTAACAACATCATGTGATGTCATCCCTTTTTCTTTATTAATAAGTAATATTCCATTCATCATAATCACCTCTTATATTCTACCATTTATTATTAATTAATTAAACTATAAGTATCTGGTTTCACTATTTAATAAGTTTAACTAAGCTTTCTAAAATAAAAACTAGAGCATTTCTCTAGTTCCTATTATATATTATTGTCCGACAAAAGCTCCTAATTCAAACATGATATCTAAAAATTCTTCAACACTATCTTGACGATTCCAATCACGCTGTAATTCACAAATAAATTGAGCTATCGAAATCAATTTAACGCCGGCTTGTTCTAATCTTCTTAAGGCCGTTTCATGAGCAAGATTAGTTGTTCCACCCACAGCATCCACAATCGCATAGACTTCATAACCTTCTTGTAATGCATCTAGAGCTGGATAAGTTAAACAAGCTTCTGTCCATAGCGCACACATTACTAATTTATCTCTCTTCATCTGCTTAATAGCATCATACGTTTCTTGGTCTTCCCAAGCATTAATGGAAGTACGATCATAACTTGGTAAATCTTTAAGAATACTCTTTAAAGGTTCGATGGTCTCTTGATTTCTAGTCGTTCTAACATTAACCGTACTTAAGACAATCGGTAAATGATAAATTTTAGCTGCTTGAGCAACAATACTAATGTTTTTAATTAGTTTACTTGTTTCCATTGAATTAACGGAATGAATCTGGGTTGGTTGATAATCAATCACAACTAAACCACAATTCTTAGGGGTCAATAACCAATCTTGTTCCTGATTTCTAATGGGATTAATACTACTCATAATATTCCTTCTTTCTCTTTAATTAATTATATTCTATCACTTTTTTTAATCATATGGTGTAATGTCCATAAAATATTAATAATATTTATCAAATTTACTGATATATCAACATCTCTTTACGTTATTTATGTATAATAAAAGCAGGTGATACTATGGCTTTTAATGATAAGATAATAATTGATATTGCAACATCTTTTATTTATCAATTAGAACAGTTGAAAAATAAAGATTCTTTAATAGCTCAAGCTTTTAAAGAAAAATATTTTTATCTCGATATTATTGAAATCATCAATACTTATACTAATTCTAATCTGGCTTGTTTAAGTATTAAAGATAAAAAGAGTGATGATGTTGCCATAATTTTTCAAGGATCTAATAACTTAAATGATTGGCGTTATGATAATTTAAATAATCTTTTAAACAAACCAGTCAACCAGTATTTAGATGCTTTATTGTATGTTCAAAATCTACAAAAAAAATATCGTATTACTTATGCGGCTGGTAATTCTTTAGGGGGAGGCTGTGCTCAATATGTCGGCTTATACCAATCAAATATTCGTTGTCTAGCAATCAATGCTTCCCCTCTTACTAATTTAGTTTATCAAGAAGCATCAAATATTATTAATATTCGAATCAATTCTGATCCTTTATCACGTTTAGTCTTAATTGACCAAAAAAGATATCAATATGGCTATCTTGGTCATTTATTAATTATAAAAAGATCTAATTATGGATTCTATGACTTCTACAATCATCTAGCTTTATCACATCGAGGTGCTATTATTGAGAATGATTATAAATTAAATAATAGCTCACAATATATTAAACTTCATACTAAAAAAGCATTATCACTTGCTGAATATTTAAGTTATGATCTATGTAGTAATAATCTTTTTAGAACTTATTATTTCAATTATCAAAATATTCTTTATAACTATAATAAGATGCTTGAAAACTATGATGAATATGTTTTTGAATATTGTCTTACTAATATTAAAGATAATATTAAAACTGATATGATTGAACTTAATAAGAGTTTTAATCCGCAATTTAAAGAATTTCTTAAAAAAGATTTACTCGATATTGAATTAAAAGATGAATTAACTTATAAAGGAATCTATTTAATAATTGATTTATTTACTAAACTTATCTACCAAACTTGTCTACCTCCTTTAAATAAAAGAATAAAAGGTCTTGATTATTATGAAGATCTTGAAATTATAAAAAGCAATATTATTTGTTGGGAAGATAATCTTGGTAAGATTAAAGAGATGTTGAATATTATCCATCAAAAACTCAAGAAATATAATCGTTTAAGTTGGCAACTTAATTATCAAGATATTGCTTATCTAAAAGTTGATTTAAATAATTTAAAGTCTTTTCATCATAATTATCAATCATTATTATATGATAATATTGATGAAGCCTTATTAGAAGCTATAAGTAATAATAAGAATTTCATCACTTACTTCTCAAAGTTTATTAAAAACTTATTGTTAGCTTATAAACTACAAATAAACATTCCTTTTTTTAATAATAAACAAATTAATAAAAACGATATTGATTATTTATTAAATCACTATCGTATTCAAGACATTATTGAAAAAACTATTTATATTTTTCATAAAGATATTGATGAATTATTACTTTCTAACTCCTTGATTTATTTATATGATAGTAATATTACACTCATCAAGGAATATTTAATTCAAATAAAAGAAAGTCTTATTAATTTAGATTACCATCTAGCAATAACTCCTTTTCATATTAATAAGATTTCATTACAAAAAATGCTTAGACATACTAATAAAGAAATTAGTAAACTCATAAAATAACTAATCTAATATTTTAGTGATATCTACTACTGGTTTAGGATAAGTTTTTAGATCTTGATAATTAAATTGTTTTAAATAAGTAATAATTTGATTAGTAAGATAAGTTGGTGTTGAAGCTCCTGATGTTATTCCAACATACTCAACATCTTTTAAATCATCAAGTTTAATATCAGCAACATTTTCAATCATAATGACTCTTCGTTGTTTACTACCGGCCAGTTCAGCTAGTTTATTCGAATTATTTGATTGTGGATCACCAACAACATAAACTAAAGTCATTTCATCATTGAGCTTTAAAACCGCTTCTTGTCTAATTCTTGTGGCATTACAAATCTCTGGAATGATGATAATATTAGTAAATAAGGTTTGCGCTTTCTCATAAATATTCTTAGCATCAATAATACTAATCGTTGTTTGATTGGTAATCATCATTGGAGCATCTTTAAGAAGGTCTTTGATTTGGTATAAATCATTTTCATTTCTAATTAAATGGATATGTTCATCAATACTAAGGACAGCTAATGCTTCAGGATGATTTTCTTTGCCGATGTAAAGGACTTCATAGTTATTTAAAAGATAATCTTTGATAATAGTTTGAGTTTTAGTAACATCATGACAAACAGCATCTATAACTATTAAGCCCTTATCCTGAGCTTTTTTAATAACTTTTTCTTCACTACCATGAGCACTTAAAATAACGATCCCTTCATCAATAAGATCTAATAAATCATAGCGACTTACCTTACTATCATCTAAGGTTTTAACATTTAAATCTTCTAAGGCTTGAACAATAAATTTATTATGAACAATCATTCCTAGAATATAAATATTAGTATGAGGATATTCTTGTCTAGTTGCTTTAACTATTTCAATCGCTCTAATGACCCCATAACAATAGCCTTGAGGTTTAATAATCTCTACTTTCATAATTTCACTTCCTTTTATTATTAAACCCTACTTCCATTAATTAGTCAAATAAACAATAAATGATAATGTCTATTTAATAAATATTAATGACAAAAATTTCTTATTCTTCACAAATAATATCAAAAAATAGGTTCTTAAAATGTATCATATAATTAAAATTTATGTTATATTAATTACAAGGAGTTGATAATATGAAATGGCAAACAAAAGAAGAATTATCAAATTTAATGAAGGATTTAGTAAAGATAAATAGTATCTCAGCAACTGCTAATGAAATAAATGTTGCTAAATATATTTATAACCAATTAAAAGAATTACCTTATTACCAAAACAATCCTGCTCATTTAAGAATGGTTGATGTTCCAGGTAATATTAAACGGGCAGCAGTCGTTGCTTTATATAAAAAAGGACCTTCACCTAAAACCCTTTTAGGGGTAGCTCATTTTGATACGGTTGGTGTTGATGAAGCCGGTATTCTAAAAGAGATGATGTTTGATCCTGATTTATATACTAAAACAATTGAAAAACTACCTCTTGATAAAACAAGTTATGATGATTTAAAATCAAATAATTATATCTTTGGTCGTGGGGTTATGGATATGAAAATGGGAGACGCTCTTTTAATGCAGACGCTTGAATATTATATGAATGATCCTCGTTTTGAGAATAATCTCTTATTTTCATTTGTAGGCGATGAAGAAGTTAATTCTGAAGGAGTACTCAATGCTATTCCTGAAGTAGTTAAGATTCTTAAAGAATTTAATCTTGAAGCTATCGCTTGCTTAGATACTGAACCAGATTTTGCTTCATATCCTAATGATGATAACAAATATATGTATTTAGGTACCATTGGTAAATTACTAGCTGGATTCTATGTTTATGGTAAAGAGACCCATGTTGGTGAATCATTACAAGGTTTAAATACTCATCTTGTTCTCGCAAATATTATTAAAAGAATGGAATTAAATATGGATTTTTCTGAAGAAGTTAATGGTGAGATGTCTTTACCACCTACTTCCTTAAAGTTAGAAGATCATAAACGATTATATAATGTTCAAACGCCAATTAGTGGTCATATTTATTATAATATTCCTACTTATCAAAATTCACCTAAGATCATCATGGATAAAATTAAAGTAATTGCTCAAGATGCTCTTAAAGAAGCTTATGACTATGTTTTAAAAACTAATCAGAAGTTTAAAGAAATATCTTCAACCCCGATGGAAGCTTTACAATTACATCCCGAAGTACTTACTTATCATGAATTTTATGAAGAAACATTAAAGGAATATCCTAATTTAGATGATTTACTATCACAAAAAATCCAAGTTCTTAAAAGGCATCAATTAGATGAAAGAGATTTAACGATAGAATTACTAAGTTATCTACAAGCTTTAAGTTCTAATAAGAATCCAAAAGTTATCGTCTTTTTTGCACCACCTTATTATCCTCATGTAAGTCTTGATAAGAATAATATAGCTCATCAAAAATTAATTGAAGCTAGTAATGATAGTATCGCTTTTGCTAAAGAACAGTTTAATATTGATATTAAACAAGTTTATTATTTTCAAGGCTTATGTGATTTAAGTTATTTTGCTTTACAAGATGCCCAAGATGTCTTAGCTTATTTAAAACCTAACATGCCAACTTTAAATAAAACTTATGCTTTACCATTAAATGATATCGCTCAAATTAATGTTCCAGTCATTAACTACGGCCCTCATGGTAAAGATCCTCATAAATATACGGAACGCTTAGAATTAAATTATTCATTAAATGTCGTTCCTGTTGTTTTGAAACATTTAATATCAAATATATTTAAAATTTAGTGAGGTAAATGTGATGAAAATACTAATAATAAATGGCAGTCCTAAACTGAATGGTAATACAGCTAGCTGTGCAAACTATTTAAAAGATTGTTTTGAAAAAAATAATATAGAAGTAGAAATTTATCATTTAGGCAACAAAAATATCCATCATTGTAATGCCTGTGGGGCTTGTTATCGCAATAAAAATAATCGTTGTATTATCGATGATGATTTAAATGAATTAATAACTAAAGTTAGAATGGCTGATGGTTATGTTTTTGGTAGTCCAATTCATTATTCTGATATTAGTGGATTAATGAAGAACGCCTTAGATCGTTTATTTTATGTTGCTGGTGCCAATGGCAATTACTTTGCGCATAAAGTAGGTTCTAGTTATGTATGTGTCAGAAGAAGTGGTGGTAGTAATGGCTTTCATACGCTAAACAATTATTTATTATATTCAGAAATGTTTATTGCTACTGGTAGTTATTGGAATATCATTCATGGAACGATCAAACAAGAGGCCCTTAAAGATGCTGAAGGCATTAATACCCTTAGTGCTATGGCCAATAATATGGCTTACTTAATGAAGGTAATCGATAATTCAACTATTGAAAAACCAGAACTTCAACCTAAAATAGTGACTAATTTTATTAGGGAGGATTTATAAGATGGAATTAAAAATTGTAATTGCTAATCCCGCTGGTAATATAACGGCTTTTGTCTTAAATGATATTAAACAAGCTGATTATCAAAAAATAGCCCATAAAATAATGGCTTTACCTAATTTAGAGGTTGAACAAGTGGCCTTTGTCACTAATTCCAAATATGAACCATACCAAATGAATATGATGGGTTTAGAATTTTGTGGTAATGCTACTCGTTGCTTTGGTTATTTAGTTGCCAAATTAAATAAACTAACTAAAGATATTATTCAAGTTGAAGTTAGTGGTAGTAATGAAATATTAAATGTTGAAATATCGCATAATCCCGCTCGTGCTACGGTTGAAGTTAGTAAACCATTAAGTATTGAAAATATTATCAATCATCAAAAAACATATCCCTTAGTTGTATTTGAAGGGATTGCTCATTTAATAATTGAGGATAAAGAAGCTAATCAAAAAGAAATTAATGAATTATTATCGCTAATTGATGAAAATTATCCTAATGATGCTTATGGTATTCTCTATTACAACAACAATACTATAGATCCCCATGTCTATGTAAAGGCCACTAATTCCTTAGTAAATGAGAGTAGTTGTGGTAGTGGCGCTATCGCGGTTGCTTATTATTTACATCATCTTAAAAATAAAGGAATCTATCATAATGCCTTTGAATTTAAAGGTGGTGTTATTGAAACAATTATTACGATTAATAACCAAGATATTCGTTGTTTTATGGGTGGTATTATCAATATGAGTAATGAAATTTATATAAATATTGAAACAAAGGAGTAATCTATGAAAATATTATTTATTGGTATAGCCTTTATTATAATTATTTTTATTGCGGCTATGATCTATGCATTAAATAAAAAAAATAATGATGAAATAACTAAAGAAGTATTTAGTCCTTTAGTTGATGATAAAATTACTGAACAACACTGGATTGTTTATAAATTAGAAAAAACAACGAAACTACAAAATTTTATTATCAATATTATCACTTATGATAATTCAACGACCTTATCAGAAAATCTCTATCAAGGTTTAAGTGATAAAGAAATCATCAGTTGTTATCCTCATGGAGATCAAATCTGGCAATATGATGATCCCTATGGTATTAAAGATTTTATCATTGATGATGAAATCAGCGAACATGGTTTAGCAATTAAAGCTCTTGATGATAATGGTTATCAAATTATTGGTTACATTAATCATGCTGATGCTCAATATATCGTTGCTAATAAAGAGCGAATTATCCAAAAACGATTAATGTATCGGGGCGGTTATTATAAACAATATCTTAATAATAAAGTAATTGATGATTTTGAGAACTATATCTTAAAATTAGCTATTGGTTATCAAAAAAGAAACGATTAATTCGTTTCTTTTTCATTATTATTTTCGTTTATTTTATGACGGTTTAGAAAAGCAAAATACCCACCAACCATCAGACCACCACCGACTAAATTACCTAATGTTGCCCATAATAGATTAATAAAAGCACCACTAGTACTAAAATGAAGACCATGATAAACAGCACTACTAGCAGCATCAGGGGTAAACCATGTCATAAAGAATATTCCAAAATTCGCAATACTATGTTCAAATCCTAAATAAACAAAAGGCACTAATCCTAAAGGAATGATTAATAGTTTGGCAACATCATCCTTAACTACACTTTGAATATAAATAACAACATTAACAACAAAATTAGCAAGAATACCTCTAAAAAAGATTTGATCCCAAGGAAGAGTCGCTTTTTTAGCTGCTAATTCATAAAGAGCACCATTAGGAAAAAGTCCATCATGACCATTAAATAGTCCAGTTCTAACCATGATAAAAGCCATTAGAGCGGCACCGACAAAATTAAAAAGCCAACAGACAATTAAAATTTTAATAGAATTTTTTATACTAACTTTTTTATGACTTGATCCTAAAGAAAAATACATAGTATTTGAAGTAAATAACTCAGCTCCAAAATAAATAATAAAAATTAAGCCAATACCAAAGAGATAAGACATTAACATCTTTCCTAAAGGAGCTACACTCGTTTGATTAAAATCACTAACTAATTGCATACAAAAAGTATAAATAAGAGTTAAAAAGATCCCCGCAAATAATGAACGTAATGCATAATCAATAAAATGTTTATTTAATAACTTATTCTTCGTTTCTACTGAATGATAAACTTTCTCAATAAATTTATTCTCCATCTTAAAAATGCTCCTTTTTATTTTTGTGATATAAAATATTTAAGCCATCAAGTACTAAATTTTCATCAAGGATTACTTCATGATTCAATAATTCTAAGACCATATATGCTAATCCTCCCGTTAAAATAATTTTTAATTTATGACCATATTCAGTTTCTATTTTATCAATCATTCCATCTAACATACAAGCATAACCATACATTAAGCCTGCCTGCATAGCCATAATTGTTTCCTTACAAATAACTTGTTTAGGTATTTCAATATCAATTATCGGTAACAAGCTTGTCTCAGTAGCAAGAGCATTAGCACTGGCCTTAATGCCTGGATAAACTAAGCCACCGATATATTCATCTTTATTATTTAAAATAGTCATCGTCGTAGCTGTCCCAATATCAATAATCATACAGTTATTGCCATATTTAGCTTTAGCTCCAACATGACCAACGAGAA
Organism: Bacilli bacterium; assembly: GCA_031289255.1. Taxonomy (GTDB): domain Bacteria; phylum Bacillota_I; class Bacilli_A; order JAJDGJ01; family JAJDGJ01; genus JAISTP01. The sequence continues at coordinate 1,759 of JAITPW010000052.1, read as the reverse complement.
TATCAGCTCCTAAAGTTTTAGGCTGTTCTATTTTTATTGCAATACCACTCTTTAAACTAGGCCCGACAAATAAAGGTTTCGTTTTAAAATAAGTTTGGGCTAATTTTTCAAAAACTTGATTTAAACTAAGAATAACCGAAGCGATAATCATTCCTTTAATGTTTAAATAATTAATATTATAATTATTTAAACAGGAGATAATTAAGGAAGCTAGCTCATCTTCTGTACGACTAGTACTACTTTCTAAACGAAATACACATAATAATTTATTATCTTCATAGACTCCAAAACAAATATTTGAATTACCAACATCAACAACTAAGATCATAATATTATTCCTCCTTTAAGTATTCTTCAATATCATTACTATCATAATGTTCTAAATAAGAATGTTTTTTTCCATTAAGACTATAACCCATAATAGCCTCTAAATTCACATTAGTTCCCGCACTAAAGATTGCTTTATCAACATCCTCAAAGACTAATTTATAATCCTTAATAAATTGTTTAATTTGTGCTCTAGTACTTGCCAGTTTACCAGCTGCAACTTCACAGCCACAATTCATTACTTTTAAACCAGTATTATTAGTATAAGTAATGATATCAGCTTCTTTAATATAAATCATCGGTCTAATTAATTCCATACCATCATAATTAGTTGCTTTTAATTTAGGAAGCATTGTTTTAAAAGTTCCGGCATACATGATATTCATCATCGTTGTTTCAATAACATCATTAAAGTGATGACCTAAGGCAATTTTATTACACCCTAATTCTTGAGCATAATTATATAATGCCCCACGACGCATTCGAGCACATAAGTAACAAGGAAATGAAGCTGCTTTTAGAGCTACTACTTCAAAAATATTTGAATTAAATATTTTAATAGGAAATTCTAAGTGAGCCGCATTATCAATAATAGTTTGTCGGTTTTCTTGATGAAAACCAGGATCCATAACAATATATTCTAATGTAAACGTAATATGATAATGTTTTTGACATTCCTGTAGCAGTTTTGCGAGTAATAAAGAATCCTTACCCCCACTAATACAAACGGCTATTTTATCACCATTATTTACTAATTGATAATCATTTAATGCTTTACAAAAAGGTCCCCATATTTTTTTACGATATTTTTTTATAATTGATCTCTCGATATCTTGATTACTGATAACACTCATCATTACGCCTCCTTTAAACCTATACTATTATACCAAATCCCTTATCATCAGACAATAATACTATTCCGTTGTTTTAAATTTAATCATCAATATATCAAGATAATAATTAGTCATCAACCCTTTATTTATTAATTAATCTGCTTCTGTCCTTAATTTTTATTTTTTATAAAAAGTTGGCATAATTATATAATACTAATAGTAAAAATATCAACATTATAAGTTAATTACTTTTAGTAATATTTTAAACATATTTTAAATAAAATTTTTTATTGTATTATCTAAATATTTGTATTATAATAACTCTAGCAAAGGGGTGTTTAAAACATGATGTTATCTTCTAGTAGTACCATTTATCATACCACTACTAGCACCAGTGTTTTTGCATACTCATAAATTTATAAAGATATACTAAATTTAGTATATCTTTTAATTTGCAAGTTTAAAATATTTTATAAATCAATCGATAAAGGAGACTATAAAAATGTCAAAATTTGCTATCGACGTTCAAGACGTAAAGAGAGCTCAAGAAGTATTAAAAGGGAATGCTCGTCGCACTCCACTAGTAAAATCTTTCTATT
>JAITPW010000024.1 GCA_031289255.1 Bacilli bacterium | reverse complement strand
GCTCAAGCAGTAGGAAGAAACCCAGAAGCTGAAGGTAAAATCAGAACGATGATGATCATTGGTCAAGCGGTTGCTGAATCATCAGCATTATATGGTTTATTAATAGCATTAATCTTAATTTTTACAAAAATGAGTTAATTAATTCATAACACTAATGTAAAGGAGTGAAAGCGAATGGAGATAAATTTATTTCCTAATATTCTAAAAATGCTTTCAGTATGGTTAGCAACGGCTGTTTTATTCTTCTTCTTTTATAAATTTTTCTGGAAATCAGTTCAAGATTTCTTTGCGAAAAGACAAGAGTATATGGCTAATCAAATTGATATGGCTACGCAAGCTAATAAGCAAGCTACTGAATATGAAAGTAAAACTAATGAAACAATGAAAAAAGCTCGTATCGATGCTAAGAATATTGTTGATCGTTCTAAGAATGAAGCTATTAGATTAAAAGAAGAGATTCTAGCAAAAGCTAATGATGAAGCTAAAGAAAAAATTACTTCTGCTCAAATAGAAATTGATCGTGAAAAAGAACAAGCTATGAAAGAAATTGAAAATGAAATTATTGATGTAGCTTTATTAGCGGCACAAGAAGTTATTAAAGAAAATCTTGATGCTGATAAATCTAAAGTAATCGTTGATGATTTTATTAAGGAGTTGAAGGCATAATGAATGCGGTTGCAACCAGTTATGCCAAGGCTTTATTTTCATTAGCTCTTGAAAATAAAAAAGATCATGAAATCTTTGAAGAGACTAAGATAATAGCTGAGTGTATCATTAAGAATGAAGGAATTATTAAAATATTTTCCAATAAAGAAATTTCGATTAATCAAAAGAAAGAAATCGTTACGGAAATATTTGGAGATAAGTTAAATAAAGAAACATATAATTTTTTAAAATTATTGGTTGATAAAAGAAGAATGAACTATGTAGTTGATATGTGTTATGAATTTCAAAAAATGTATTATGAATATCATAATATTAAAGAAGCAAAAGTTTATTCAACTCATCAAATAACAACTAAGCAATTAGATGATATCAAAATAGTTTTAGAAAATAAATATCAATCAAAATTTGTTGTTGAGAACTTTATCGATGAAAGTTTAATTGGTGGTATTAAAATCGTTATTAATGATTTAGTAATCGATGGTAGTATTATTAATAAACTAAGTCGCTTAAAAAGCTCAATAGCACATAAATAGAAAAGAAGGTGATTGTGTGAGTTCAATAAGACCAGAAGAAATTAGTGAGCTAATAAAAGAACAAATTAAAAGATATGATGAAAAGATTGAAACAGCTGAAGTAGGAACTGTTATTACAATCGGGGATGGAATTGCTTTAGTCTATGGTTTAGATAATGCTATGGCAGGAGAATTATTAGAGTTCCCAGGAAATATCTTTGGAATGGTATTAAACCTAAATGAAGAACACGTTGGAGTAGTTTTAATGGGTGATGATACTGATATTAAAGAAGGCGATGTTGTTAAACGAACTCGTCGGGTTGTTGAAGTACCTGTTGGCGATGAAATGGTCGGACGGGTTGTTAATGCCTTAGGTCAACCGATTGATGGTCGTGGTGAAATTAAAGCTGAAGGTTATCGTCCAATCGAGAAAGTAGCACCAGGGGTAATGACCAGAAAAGAAGTAAATAAACCATTACAAACGGGTATTAAAGCTATCGACTCAATGATTCCAATTGGAAGAGGACAAAGAGAGTTAATTATCGGAGACCGTCAAACTGGTAAAACAGCTATTGCTGTTGATACAATAATCAATCAAAAAGGATTGAATGTGAAATGTATCTATGTCGCAATCGGTCAAAAAAATTCAACTGTAGCGCAAATTGTTGAGAAATTACGTCAAAGTGGAGCGATGGATTATACGACTGTTGTCAGTGCAACAGCCAGTGAATTAGCACCATTACAATATATTGCTCCTTATACAGGTGTAACAATTGGTGAAGCTTGGATGGCTAAAGGTGAAGATGTTTTAATTATTTATGATGATTTATCAAAACATGCCGTAGCTTATCGTACGCTATCATTATTATTAAGACGTCCACCAGGACGTGAAGCTTTCCCAGGAGATGTCTTCTATTTACATTCACGTTTATTAGAAAGAGCTGCTTGTTTAAATGAAGAAAGTGGTGGGGGTTCCATTACAGCTTTACCGATCATTGAAACACAAGCTGGTGATATTTCGGCTTATATTCCAACTAATGTTATTTCGATTACTGATGGGCAAATCTTCTTAATGAGTGAACTATTTAACTCAGGACAAAGACCAGCTGTTGATAGTGGACTTTCTGTATCACGGGTTGGTTCAACAGCTCAAATTAAAGCGATGAAACAAGTATCTGGTTCATTGAAATTAGAACTAGCTCAATATCAAGAATTAGAAGCATTCTCACAATTTGGAAGTGATTTAGATGCAGCTACAAAAAGCGTTCTTGATCATGGAGCTAAAGTATTAGAAATATTAAAACAAGATCAATATGCTCCATTGAGCGTTATTGATCAAGTAATTATCTTTTTTGCATTAAAAAATCGTTATTTAGACAAAATTCCTGTTAATGAAGTTAAAAGATATGAAGAAGAATTACGATTAGTTATTCATCAAAATTATCGTCATATTTATGAAGCTTTAGATGCGGAGAAAACAATAAGTGAAACAAGTGAAGCTGATTTGAAAACATTGTTAGATAAATATACTAGTGATTTTATCAAAACGGTAGAAGTTAATGGCTAGTCTACAAAATACAAAACGACGAATCAAATCAGTTGATGCAACTAAAAAGATAACAAAGGCGATGGAGCTAGTTTCAAGTGCTAAACTTAGAAAAGCTAAACAGATGTATGAAGCAGAAAATAAAGTTAGAACTTTCTTTGAAAGAGACTTAGCACAATCGGTTTATGAAGTAGCAAAAGAAGCTAATTTAAATATATATACTGAAGAAGTAGCAGGAAAAACACTTTATATTGTTATTGCTAGTGATATGGGATTATGTGGTGGTTATAACTCTAATGTTGCCAAAAAAGCTTATCTTGATTCTCAGGAGGGCGATTATTTCATCCTCATTGGTAAGAAAACCCAACCATATTTTAAAACTAAAAACTGTAATATTAAAAATGTTTATTTAAACATGTCAAAAGATCCTAATTTTTATGGAGCTTACTATGTAACAAAAGAAGCATTAGATATGTTTGATGCTAATGAAATTACTAAAATTAAATTAGTTTATACTAAGTTTATTAATTCAGTATCTTTTGAACCAACAATTTTCCCATTAATACCAGTCAGCAATCCCTTTACTGATTTAAAGGCTCCTTTAGATAATCCTAGTGAAGCAGAGTTTTTAATTACAAGATTACTAAGAGATTATATCAACTCAAATATCTTTGGAGCCATTATTGAATCAAGAGTTTGTGAATATGCATCAAGTCGTATGGCAATGGAAAGTGCTAATGACAATGCAGATGAATTAAAAGAGAAATTGTTATTACAATATAATAGTGTCCGTCAAGCTAACATTACTCAAGAAATATCTGAGATCGTTGGTGGAGCCGATGCAATTTAGAAAGGAGTATTTGAATGAATGATAATTATGGAAAAATAGTTCAAGTAACGGGACCTGTTATTGATATTAGATTTGAACAAGAACATTTACCTAATCTAAATGGAGCTATTCAAATTAAAAGAGAAGGAAATAAAGACCTTATTGTGGAGGTAGCTCAACATATCGGTGATGATATTGTTAGATGTATCGCCATGGATACAACCGATGGTTTAGTAAGAGGAATGGAAGTACTAGACTTACAAGAACCAATTAGTGTTCCCGTTGGTGAAAAAACATTAGGAAGAATGTTTAATGTCTTAGGACAAGCGATTGATGGTATGGAAGATTTAGATGATGAAAAGCATATGCCAATTCATCGTCAAGCACCATCATATGAAGAACAAATGACCACAGCTGAAATGTTTGAAACAGGTATTAAAGTTGTTGACTTGATTTGTCCTTATGCTCGTGGTGGTAAAATTGGTTTATTTGGTGGAGCTGGCGTTGGTAAAACGGTTTTAATCCAAGAATTAATCAATAATATTGCTTCACAACATGGTGGTATCTCAGTCTTTGCTGGAGTTGGTGAAAGAACTCGTGAAGGTAATGACTTATATCATGAAATGAAAGATTCAGGCGTGCTTGCCAAAACTGCTTTAGTCTTTGGACAAATGAATGAACCACCAGGAGCACGTATGCGGGTAGGATTAACAGGACTAACAATGGCTGAACATTTCCGTGATGAAGCGGGGCAAGATGTTTTATTGTTTATCGATAATATTTTCCGTTTTACGCAAGCGGGTTCTGAAGTATCAGCTTTATTAGGGCGTATGCCAAGTGCGGTTGGTTATCAACCAACTTTAGCAACTGAAATGGGTCAATTACAAGAGCGAATTACCTCAACAAAACGGGGTTCGATTACTTCAGTACAAGCTATTTATGTACCAGCTGATGATTTAACTGATCCAGCTCCGGCAACAACGTTTGCTCACTTAGATGCTCGTACGGTTCTTGATCGTAGTATTGCGGCTTTAGGATTATATCCAGCTGTTGATCCTCTTGATTCATCATCACGTATTCTTGATCCTAAAATATTAGGACAAGAACATTATGATGTCGCTCGTGGTGTTCAAGAAATCTTGCAACGTTTTAAGGAATTACAAGATATTATTGCGATCTTAGGGATGGATGAATTAAATGAAGATGATAAATTAGTCGTATCACGAGCTCGTAAAATTCGTAACTTCTTAACCCAACCATTCCATGTTGCTGAACAATTCGTTGGAATAGCTGGAAAATATGTACCAGTTGATAAAACAGTTCAAGGGTTTAAAGAAATTCTTGAAGGATTACATGATGATATTCCTGAACAAGCCTTCTTGTTTGTCGGAACTATCGAAGAAGTTCTTGAAAAAGCTAAAGCTCTAAAAGAAAAAGAATAGGAGTGATAATATGTTTCAATTAACAGTTGCTGCTCCCGAAGAAATGGATTATATTGGTGATGTCGAAATACTCAATGTTTATACCATCAATGGTCAAGTAGGAATCTTAACTGATCATGCCCCTTTTGTGGATATTATTGTGCCATGTGAAATGACTTTTATTGATAGTGAAGGTAAAAATCATAAAATGGCTGTTAGTGGTGGGTATTTAATGGTATGGGCTAATCGTAAAGTAACGGTATTAGTCAATGCCGCAGAGTTTGATTATGATATTGATTATAATAAGGCCATGAACCAAAAAGCTCAAGCTGAAAAAGAGATGTCTTTAGATGATAAAACGGATTTATTAAAGACGATGCATCTTAAAGCTCAACTTGATAAAGCGATGAATCGTATTAATGTTCTTAATGAAGAACGAAAATTAAAATAATAAATGAAGAAAAACCAATGTCAAATGATGTTGGTTTTTTTTGATTCTAAAATAATTCTTACATTGTTAAGAATTGTTAAATAATTTATGAAATTGTAAAATAATTGTTTAATTATGAATTTTTATAGAAATAATAAAAAAACTTGATATAATTATATGTAGCTTGGGTGTTGATAAAAAATGAAAAGAATTTGTTTAATTATATTTATTATTAATTTAATTATTTTTAATTATTCCATAACGGCATTAAAAAATACTTGTCGTATTCTAAATAGTAGTAATCAGTTTATTAGAAATTGTAATATTAATAAAGTAGATTTTAATAATTTAGAAGATGGCAATTACAGCTTAGAAGTTACCAGTGAAGATGATGCAACTAATAAAAGTAAGAAAATAGTAAAGTTTACTATTGATTATCAAGCTCCTACTATTGAAGTAGTTAAAAAAGATGATGATTTTATTATTAATGTTCATGATGCTATTGATGAACATCCTCTAATAAAATATTATCTCAATAATCAAGAGTATCAAAGTAATATTATTAAAAAAATAGATTATTTAAGATATCGAGGAATGATTAGAATTGAAGCTAGTGATGCAGCTCAAAACAAAAATATTACTGAATATGAAGTAAAAAATGGTAATCTTAATAATATAAAAAAACATTATGAAGCTAATAACAATGGCGGTTCTTATCTGACTATTAATGATTATATCTTAATAGCCTTGCAAGGAGGGCTGGTTATTCTTCCTATATTTGCTTTAATATTTAGTACTTATAAAATTAATAATATAAAAAAAGAAATAAACAGTATTCTTAAAGCGAAATAAAATTATAGATAAAGGGTGGTACTTATGAAAAGAATAATTATTGTTGATGATGATAGCGCGATCTTAGATGTTATGAAAAAAGCATTAATTTTTGCAGGATATGATGTGGCAACTTTTACTAGTTCCATTGATGCTTTTTATGATATTAGTAATAAGGGTTATGATTTAGTGATTGTTGATTTATTTATGCAAGAGCTAAATGGAATTCAACTTACAAAGTTAATAAGAAAATCACAAGGTGATTTACCAATTATTATTATTACGGGAAGTAAAGAAGAAGATGATGAATTAGAATGCTTAAATCTAGATGTTTTTGATTTTATTAGAAAACCGATTAGTAAAGATCTCTTTGTGGCTAAGGTTAATCGTGTTTTTCGTAAAAAATCTGATGGATTAAATAGTTTATTAAATGATGAAAATGAAGAACTAAAAGTTTATCCTAAAAAAAATCTGGTTTATAAAAATGGCATTCAGGTTGATCTAACCAGAAAAGAATTTGAATTACTAGTTTATTTTCTCAACAATAAAGGTAGAACAGTTCATCGTGATGAAATTATTTCAAAAGTATGGGAAGAAGATTTGGAATTTATAAGTAATCGAACCATTGATGTTCATGTTCGTCAAATACGACGTAAATTAAATATTTATTCAATAAGTACGGTTTATGGTTATGGATATCGTTGGAATGACTAATAAAAAAAAGAATAATCATTTTTTAGTAATTATATTTATAATTTACTTTATATTGGTAATAGCGGGAATGATTTTTCTTGGCCAGCTTTCAAGTATCCATGATTCATCACAAAGAAATTATGAAAATAAAATAAAAACTGAAATTAATAATATTCTTAATAATAATCAAAGTAATACTGGTAATATCAAAAAAGAATTAACTTCTTTATATGATAATAATCGTCTTGAATTATATCTTAAAAATGATCGTGAAGTTATTTTTAATTCGCTTAAAGTAAATGATATTAATGAATTAAAAGGTCTTGTTAATAAGAATGTTATTTCATATCAATCTAAATATACCCAAATAATCAATAATGAAAAATATGAGATTTGGATTAATATTTATTTTAAAGATTTACAATCAGTATATGATGGTACGGTTATTATACTAAGTATTATTATTGTTGTTTTCAATTTTTTAATATTAGTAAGTATCTATCTTACTTATCTAAATACTGTTAATCCCTTAAAAGCCTTATCTAAAAATATTAATGCTTTAAGTCATTTTCAGTTTAAAGATGTTTATACCCAACAAGATTATGATAACTATAATGCCTTATCTTTAGAAATTAAACAGTTTGCCTATCGTATTGATCAGGCAATTAATGATATTGAGAAAGAGTATCTTGATAATAAGAAAGCTCTAATTAAAAAAGATATTGATTCTAATATTAAGAACAATATGATTAAAGCTTTAATTCATGATTTAAAAACCCCTTTAATGATATTAATGTTTAATATTGAAAGATTGAAACTAAGTGATAATGATGAAGAAATTAAGAATTCTTTAGCTATTGTAGAACATTTACCAACTAAAATAAATGAAATATTAAATATTATTAATAAAGAAGGATTTGATATTGCCAATACTAATTTTAATATAGTTAAATATCTTAATACTTTGATTAAAGTATACTATCCTTTATTTATTGAAAAAGATGTTGATTTTAACTTAGAATCACCTGATGAAATTCTTTACTATGGTAATAAGGAGATTATTAAACAAATCTTTAATAATACTCTAAGTAATGCTTTAAAGTATTTAAGTAATGGTAATGTTATTAATATCAATATTAGTAATGAGAAACATAATATTATTATTCAAATCCTAAATTCATCGGCTTACATATCACTTGAACAACAAGAACATATTTTTGATATGATTAGATATCGTGAAGATGTTGAAGGTAGTGGTTATGGCTTATTTCTTACTAAGAATTTATTAGCATATTTAAAGGGAGAAATTACTTTTAGTTATCAAAATAATCAAGCAAAATTTAAGATCACTATTCCCAATAATTAATAAAGGAGAGCATTATCATGAAAAAAATAATATTATTATTTATTAATATCATTGTCTATTTATTGATTACTAATACGATGATTAATGCTCAAACTAATTCTATTAGTGATGTCTATTATTTAAAGATTAATGATTTTAAGTATCAAATTATCTATAGCATCAGTAATTTAAGTCATGATGATGGTAAGTATTATGTTAATGATCAAATCAAATATGACTTTGAAGTAAAGAGTATGCCGAATAATGATACTCATCAATATCAATCATTTACATCACAAGGTGCTTTAGGACTAGGCGATCTTACTTTTAATATTAATCATGATACGAAGTGTTATATTAAATCTAAGACATCTTTTAGCTTAGATAATATCAAATTTAATCCCACTAATTTAGAAGAATTACATGCTAAAAAAAGTAGTATAGCTTATATTATTAGTTCATTTAATAGAACTAATAATCATAAAATAAGCAATAACAACATAAATCAAACTGATCAAATTGTTTTTAATTCTTATTTATTTAACATTGTGAAGGCCAAAAACTTTAAATACAGTGAAACAAACAAAATACTGGCATGTCAAAATAATTCTAATATTAAAGAAGAGATTTATTTAAAAGTTAATAATACAATAATCTTCAATGGTAATCCCCATGATCTTAAAATTAAAATTATTAACAATACTATTAAACCAAAGTCTTTAAAAATTGAAGCATTAGGTATGATAAATGATTTCAATCCAAAAGTATTAAAAGTATCTTATCCAGATTCATTATTAAATAAACAACTTTCATATCAATTGTATCGTAATAATGATTTAATTGGTAGTTATTCAAATATTGAACCTATTATGCCTAAAAAAGATGGTAATTATGCCTTAATTTATGATAATGGACTTAATAAAAAAATTAAATTATTATTTAAAATTGATAAAACACCTCCCCAAATAAGTATTAATCTAGCAAAAATTTATAATCCTCAATCTCATGATATGGTTATTAGTATAAAAGATAATTAAAAATGATTAAATTAATTTCATAAAAAACGCTTTTAACAAACAATTATTTTTATTAATAGCTAGGTAATCTAAGCAATTGATTATTAATAATTGTTTTTAAATGAACAAATTTAATAAACATATACTATTATAATTGTTATTAAAACTATTATTTTGAAATATGAACAAATCTCCATAATGTTAAATAAATAATATAAAATATTAAAAAATCACTAAAAACTATAATTGTTATAATAAAAGATTATAATATTACATACATTAATTTATAAAAGGGGATGGTTTATTATGAAAACTAATGTAAGGAAATACTTTAATAGAATATTTTTCTTTATATCGATAATGTCTGTTTCATTTGGTGTTTTTATGTTTTCAAGTAAAAACGTTGAAGCAGTGAAGTTTGGTAATAATGGTGATATTAAATATTTGCGATTTCCAAGTGAAAATACTACTTTTAGTGCTTATATTAAAGCTGGTGAGAAATTTCATGTTGATATGGCAAGTAATGGTCTCTATATTAACCAAGAACGTTACGATGCTAATCCAGCACCAATGGATTATGTTGATAGTAATAGTAATGGGCAGTGGGATGCCGGTGAGACGGTAAATAGTTGTAATATTACTAATACAATTAAGCCAGATGCTGGTGATCGTTATATTGATATAATCATTAAAGATTCTTCCAATAATGTTGTTTATGAATCGAGTGGGACTAATGGTTATAATTTCTGGGATCCTGCAACTGCAACTTTAAACTATACTAGTCCAGCCATGAGTGCAACAGATACTTATTCATTTACTATTAAATATCGTGCAGGAAGCCGTTTTACTAATATTGTAACTGGTTTTACTGGAGTAGGTAATGCGACAGCTCCTTGTACTGATGTATTAGGAACTACTGCAGGTATGGAAAGAGGAATTGATTATAATATAGCTGTTCAAAATAGTAGTGGTACAGAAATACCTGGCCGAATTTGGACAAAAACTTTAGAGTTATCTCAAAATTCAACTGCAGTTCAGTTAATTAATAGTGCAGATTTTTGGACTATAAGTGATTCTGGATATGAATATAAATTAACCATTTTAGACTATTATGGTGGTAATTCAATAATCAGATTTTCTTCTTTAGGTATTGTTGATAGTGGTGGTAATCCTATTAATAAATCTACTTGGTATGTAGGAGGTAATCCCCTAGCAAGTACTAATGGGCTTTATAAAATATTCTTTGAAGCACCTGCAACTGATTTACCAAAATCAATTTTCCCTGATCCAATTGATAGTACCGGTGTTGATATTGCTAAAGTAATTGGTTTTCAATTAACAGGACCTACTTATGCTCGTGAAGGAAATATTCTTCATTGGATAACACCGGAATTTGTTGGAGCATATGAAATTTTAATCGATACTAATAATAATGGTGTTTATACAGATAGTGTTGATGTTACTCTTGATGCGACAGCTCAAGGGGGGACATTAAATGGTAGTGCTACTAATCCTATTGGTGTTCATTGGAATGGCTTAGATGGTTTAGGTAATAGCGTACCTTTAACTCGTGAAATTTCTGCAAAAATAAATATAGAGAATATTTCGACAATCTATTTTACTTTTGTTGATGTTGAAACTTTCGGTGGTATTCAAGTTCAACAAGTAAATGGTACAGATGCTGGTAATGATATTATTTATTGGGATGATACTGGATATAGTGGTGATATTATTGATAATTCATGGACTATTTATGAAGGTTCATTAGATAATTCTGCAACTATCGATTATAGTAATACTATTCCGTTAATAAATTATCCAATGGATATGACAGCGGGAATACATTCTAATGTTCCTGGAGGAGTTCATGGTTGGCAATCAGTAATTCCTGATAACTATGATCTTACTTGGGGTAATGTTAAAACAATTGAATCGTGGATGAACTCTAGACTAGCTTCTACGGTATTAGATGCTACTAAAGGTACTATTAATGGAGATACTGAAACTGATCATGATCATGATGGTATTCCAGATAGTGTTGAAATTGGTGATGATCCTTTAAATCCTCTTGATACTGATGGTGATGGTATTCCCGATTGGTTAGATTTAGATAGTGATGGTGATGGTATCCCTGATAGTATTGAAAAAGGAAGCGATGGTACTAATCCTGTTGATACTGATGGCGATGGAACACCAGACTATTTAGACTTAGATAGTGATGGTGATGGTATCCCTGATACTGTAGAAGGTGATGCTGATCCTGATGTTGATATGATTACTGATACTGATAAGAACGGTATTCCTGATGTTTTAGAAGATTATGTACCAACTGATACCGATGGTGATGGGACACCAGACTATTTAGACTTAGATAGTGATGATGATGGCATCCCTGATAGTGTTGAAAAAGGTGATGATGGTGAACATCCGGTTGATACCGATGGCGATGGAACACCAGACTATTTAGACTTAGATAGTGATGGAGATGGTATCCCTGATAGTGTTGAAAAAGGCAAAGATGGTAATCACCCCGTTGATACTGATGGAGATGGAACACCAGATTATTTAGACTTAGATAGTGATGGTGATGGTATCCCTGATAGTGTTGAAAAAGGAGAAGATGGAAATCACCCCGTTGATACTGATGGCGATGGTGTACCAGATTATTGTGATTTAGATAGTGATAATGATGGTATCCCTGATAGTGTTGAAAAGGGTGATGATGGAAATCATCCTGTTGATACTGATGGTGATGGTGTACCAGATTATCGTGATTTGGATAGTGATAATGATACTATCCCTGATAGTGTTGAAAAAGGTAAAGATGGAAATCATCCAGTAGATACAGATGGTGATGGAACACCAGATTATCGTGATTTAGATAGTGATAATGATGGTAAGCTTGATATTACTGAGGCTGGTTCAGATCCACTACATCCACAAGATAGTGATGGAGATGGTATCCCTGATTATCGTGATTTAACTGATTTACCAACAACAGGCTATAATATCTCAAATATCTTATTATTAAGTTTACTTAGTGGAATATTCACAGTAGTGTTTATGAAAGTAAGAAAAGAAACTGAATAAAAGGATTATTGTTTAATGATGTAAAAACGTTGATATATATTTATTAAAAGTATCAGCGTTTTTTCTTAACATATAGTAAGTTATTTAGAGAAAATTTTACTATTAGACTATATTCATAAATTATTTTCATTAATTTTATAAATATTATTTATTTTAAAAGTTTTTAATGATAGAATTAGTGAATTATTAATATGTTATTGATGGAGGGTTTTGTATGAAATTAAATAGAGGTAAAATACTACTGTTTATGCTGGTAATAGGATTATTTACTAGTATTAGCTTTAAAACATTATTATTAAATGCTGAAGTAACTTATGGAGAAAAAGAGTCAGGAGTATTAGTTGATCCTAACGTTGTAATTAGAGGCAATAGTGATACTGATGCAACTAATGCCCAAGCTATTTTGGATAATGTTAGTTGGGATGATGCTGCTAGTTTTATTGTTGTTTATCCTAATCAAGCAGCAGCTGATGTTGATATCTTAGTTAGTGGCCAAGTTACAAGCGTAACATTTGAAGGAACAACAGTCAGTGCAACCGTTGTTATTGGCAATGATTTTAATTCTGCACCTTTGAACACTTTATTACAAAATGATATGACAGTGTTTTTAAAACCAGGCCTATATAATAATTTAAGTAAAAATACTGGTGGTGGATGGCAACTACAAAAGAATGATTTATCAATCATAGGTTTAGAAAGTGATACTGTTACAATAACGGCGGCCAAAAGAGGCGGTCTTAATGAGTCAATTGGAACAGGTCCTGCTCAAAACTTATACATTAAAAATATAATTTTTGATGGTAGTAATACACGTATGGCTAGTAATACTGCTTCAAGTGGATTACACTTTATTAAGATAATGCAAGGTTCTAATAATATTGTTTTTGATAATGTAACAGTTCAAAATGTTAAATCATCAGGACTTTTAGATTTTAATAATACCATTAGTATTAATGTAATTGGTGGGGATACCGTTTTATTTAATGATGTTAAATTAATTAATTTGTCTTCAGCAGCAGGTTATGGTGTTGTGCAAACCAATAATGCTGCCACTAATGTATATTTTAATAATTTATCACTAGATACGGTTACTTCAGGGAATAGTAGCTCAGGAGGTAGCAATTATCCATTTATTAAGATTGAAAATGGTTCGACTGGTGATCAAAGTACGGTTAAAGTATTCTTTACGGGAACGTTAAGTTTTTCGAATATGGCGGATCAATATAAGACAATATGGATTGAAAATTATCGCTATGATACTGTTGCTTTTCCTGAAGAAGTCTATCGTTATGCTCAATTACGAAATCAAAATGGTACTTGGACGACGAATTATATTGCCTTAAAAGCATTGATGCCTGATACTTCTAATCAATATGCAATTTTCGATTTAGAGGATAATAGTTTTGTTGTAAAAAAAGGTGATGCTATTAGTGAATCAAATCAAGTTCAAACAATAATTGATACGATATCGTTTATTAGATATATTAAAGGTGATAGTGCTGATGAGTACTATAATGTGAAATATGAAGTTGGTAGTGAATTAGAAAATATTGATTTACCAGAAATTAAACCATCGACAGCTACTTTTCAAACAAGATATGCTGGTTATTTTGAAAATATTCATTTAAATATCATACCGGTTGAAGATGAAGCTAATACGCTGGATAATAAAGAAGTATTTGATTATGTCATAGGAACTTCTAGTATTAATTTACCAGCTGTTAATGAAACTGATAGTCGTTATCATCTTTATAATATCGATTTTGACAATGTTGCTTCTTTATCATTGCAAGAAGTTATTGCTGGTATTGATGGTAGTGCAGTTTTAAATGATCCCTATTATGCTTTGTATGGAACTAGTAATAATTTAACTTACAATGAATACTTAGCTCTTCAAAGTAAGGAAGTTCTTTATAGCAATATTAGTACTTTTGAATCATGTATCTTTACTTCATTAGTTAGCAAAATAGAGTTAGTAAATAATGGAAGTGTGCCTACGCAATATTTAATGGGTGACATCATTAATTTAAGTGTTAATTTAGTTAATAGTAATGATAATTCATATAGTTATAATGATTTAAATTCTTTGAGTTTAAATAAAGATACTGCTAATGATAAGCCTTTAAGTATCAAATGGTATTCAACTGATCCTAGTGTAGCTACAGTTGATCAAAATGGTAAGGTTACCATTTTAAAAGAAGGAAATACGACAATTGTGGCTAAGGCGATTGACACTTATAATGAAGGCGAAATTGAAAAACCTTGGGCTATTTATGAAATAACAGCTAAGAGTGTTTCAATTCATTATGATTTAAATGCCAGTGATGCTGATCGTGGCAGTGGTGTAGCAAGTGAAAAACTTGGGGTCAACAACAAGCTAAGTAGTTCTACTAATTATTATAATAATCCAACTAGAGCGAATTATAAGTTTACGGGATGGTATTTAGATAAAGAGTGCACAAAACTTGCTGATGATTATCTGATGACTCGTAGTGATATTACTGTTTATGCTGGTTGGGAAAAAGTTGAAGCATCTGATATTGATCCTAAAGATAATGATAATAATGAAATCATAACACCAGATAAAGTTTGTCCAAAAGACTATGTATTAAAAAATAAGACTTGTGTTCCTAATAGTGGACAAAATCCTGAATTGCTTATTCTGTCTTTAACTTTAGCAATCTTTGGTTCAATTGTTTATGCTAAGCTACGTAATGAAAACTAAAAAACTCATTAATTTGAGTTTTTTGTTTTAAAATAAAATAATTATCAATTATATTTAAGTATTAATATTAAGATTAAATTGGTCGTTAAATCATGAAATTAAATAAAAATAATACTTACAATCTTTTTATTAGGTTATTAAAATTAGAAAGATAAGTATTATTTTTTAATATCATTGATATTAGTTTAATAGGATAGTATAATGACAACTAGGTGATAAAAATGCATGAAAAATTAATAAAAGAATATGTTAAGAATAATTTAAATAAAGAGGCTAAAGTTGTTTCGCGATTAATGGGTGGAATGTCTAATTATACTTATGTTATTGAGATTGATAATAATAAATATACTTTTAGAGTTCCTGGTAAAGGAGCTGAACATTTTACTAATCGAGAACAAGAAGTTGCGATTATGGAAAAAATTGCTAAGTATGATTTTTTACCACAACCGATTGTTAATGATGTGGTAACGGGTTATAAAATAGCACCTTATGTTGAGGGTATTGTTTTAAGTGATTTAGATAATAAACCTTTAGAGGCGATTGCGGCTACATTAAAAAAACTGCATAGTGGAGAGAAGTTTGCTTTTGATTATAATCCGTTGGAACGTTTAGCTGAATATGAATTGCTTTCACAAGATACTGATCCGGTTTATCTAGCTTTAAAAGATAAATGGTTAGAGATTTATCATAATAAGTTAAAGCATGTTAACTTAATGCCTTGCCATGGTGATGCACAAGTAAGTAATTTTGTTGTTGGTGAAAAAAGAATATATTTAATGGATTGGGAATTCTCTGCTAATAATGATCCAATTTATGATATTGCTTGTTTTGGGAATGCTAATTTTGAGGATGCTTTATCATTAATTGATGTTTATTTTGAAAATCCTCGTCGTAGTGAATTTCAAAGATTATATGCTTGGCGTATGTTTCAATGCTTACAATGGCATTGTGTGGCTAAATATAAGCATGAAGTTGGATTATCTGAAGAATTATCTGTTGATTTTGCTTTTGTGGCCAAAGCATATTTAACTAAGGCTAAAGGGTTCTTTCAAGATTATTTGAATGTTAGCAAAGGCGAATAGTAATGAATAAAAGGAATCCCTATTTAAGAACAATTATTGTTTTTATTATTGTTTTTATGTTATTTTCAATTGGGCAACAAGTATTTACTTCTTTTAAAACTAAGTATGATTTAGTTAATGCTAAACAAGAGAACAGTAAATTAAAAAAAGAGGCTCAAAATTTGGATAATGAAATTATTAAGTTAAAAGATAAGAATTATATTCAAACATATGTAAGTGGTACTATTTTCTCAACGGAAAAAGGAACATCAATCTATGTATTACCAGAGGAGGATAAGACACCAGAATAACTGGTGTTTTTAATAATTATGATTGTCGTAGCTGTTAGTGGGGGGATTGATTCAATGGTTCTCTTAGATTATTTATATCAAAGAGATTATGAGATTGTTATTGCCCATATTAATTATCAAAAAAGAGTTGATTCCTATCAAGATGGAATCGTAATTAAAGAATTTATTAAAAATAAAGCTATTATCTTTGAAGAATATATTGTTCCGAAAGAACAGTATACAAAAGATAATTTTCAAGCACAAGCACGGACAATCAGATATAATTTCTTTAGGGAGATTGCTCATAAATATCATACGAATGATGTTTATATTGCTCATCATCGTGATGATTTTTTAGAAACTTATTTATTTAAAAAAGAACGAGGAGGACTATATGATTATCTAGGTATTAAAGAAATTAGTAAATATCAAGATTTAGTTATTCATCGTCCTTTATTAAATAAAAATAGGAATGATATTGAAGCGTACTCCTTAACTTATCAAATTCCTTATCATGAAGATAGTTCTAATGCTTCGTTGCTTTATACGAGAAATAAAATTAGATACTACTTAAAATCATTATCAAATAAAGAACGGGAAAGTATTTATGAAGAAGCTTGTCTTGCCAATAAGAAAATCGCTTTAGAACAAGCCTTTGTCAACGATATTAATAAAAAGATTATTAGTAAAGATATTTTTTTGGGGTGGTCTGAGAACATCCAACTTAGATATTTATACATGGTTATTAATAAGCCAAATATGACAACTAAATATCTAAAAGAAATTATTCGCAATATCAAAAAGAATATTTCTTATCAAGTAACTTTTTTAGACACAACAATTATTTGTGCCTATGATAATATTTATATGTTAAAAGCAAATTTAGCTCATTATTCTTATTTAATTAAAGATGAGCATGATTATTTAACATTTATTGCCAGATGGCAAGATGATTATCAATTTAAGATTAAGAAAATCAATTGTGATTTCCCTTTTATTATCAGATCATATCAAAAACATGATATTATTAATAAAGGCCTTGATTATCATAAGTTTCGTTTAAAACTAAAAAAAAGAAGAATACCTTTCTTTTTAAGGGAATACTTGCCGGTATTAGAAAAAGAAGATGAAGTAATATTATTATTTTAGGAGTGAAATAATGCATAAGCATGTTAAAAAAGTATTAATTAGTGAGGAACAATTAAATAAAAGAATCATTGAACTTGCCAAGCAATTAAGTGATGACTATAAAGGAGAACGAATTACTTTAGTTGGTTTACTATCAGGAAGTGTTCCTTTCCTAGCAGAACTTATTAAGCATATTAATTTGGATTGTGAAATCGATTTTATGGATGTTAGTAGTTATCGCGGGACCCAGAGTACAGGTGAAGTAAGAATATTAAAAGATTTGGCTCGTCCAATAGTAGATACTAATATTATTATCGTAGAGGATATTGTTGATACGGGAAAAACTTTAAAAGTTGTTCGCAATATCTTAGAAAATAGAGGACCTAAATCGGTTAAGATTATAACATTATTAGACAAACCAGAGGGGCGTCTTGTTGAAGTAGAAGTAGAATATATTGGCTTTAAAATACCTAATGAATTTGTGATTGGGTTTGGACTTGATTATGATGAACTATATCGTAACTTACCATATATAGGTATCTTACGAGAAGAAGTATATATGTAAGGGGCGGTTATATGAAAAACAAAAAGAACTTTTCAGGTTTTATTTTTATAGGGATTTGTATTATTGGTTTATTATTATATTCAACTTTTTATTCAGGAAGTAGAATTGAAAAATTAACTTATAATGAATTGATTACGACCATTAAAACTAAACCAGTTGAATCATTACAAATAAAAAATTCTAATAAAGTTTTAATGATTACAGGAACAATTAAACTAACCAATAGTAAGACAAGTGCAATTACCGAACAAAAATTTCAATCATTTGCGCCTAATGTTGAAGGTCAATATGATGAGATTAAACATATTGCAGCTGAAAAGAATATAAAGCTTAATTTTGCTGGACAAGAAGGCGATATTTTAGGAGCTATTCTTGGTTCAGTATTACCAATGGTTATTATGGTTGCCGTATTAGTATTTTTAATGCGACAACAAACTGGCGGTAAAGGTTTAGATTTTGGAAAAAATAAAGCTCGTTTAGATAAAGGTAATAAAAAAGTTACTTTTGCGGATGTAGCTGGAGTTAAAGAAGAAAAAGAAGAATTAATGGAATTAGTTGATTATTTAAAAAGACCAGATAAATATCAAGCAATGGGAGCTCGTGTTCCTAAAGGTGTTCTTTTAGTAGGATCACCTGGTACGGGGAAAACATTACTTGCTAAAGCGGTAGCTGGCGAAGCTGGTGTCCCTTTCTATACAATATCAGGGTCTGACTTTGTTGAATTATTTGTGGGAATGGGAGCTAGTCGTGTTCGTGAGATGTTTAAAGAAGCGAAAACGAATGCCCCATGTATTATCTTTATCGATGAAATTGATGCTGTCGGACGTCAACGTGGTGCTGGTGTCGGTGGTGGTAATGATGAACGTGAACAGACTTTAAATCAATTATTAGTTGAAATGGATGGTTTTAATGACAATTCAGGAATTATTATGATTGCGGCTACTAATCGTCCAGATGTATTAGACCCTGCTTTATTAAGACCTGGACGTTTTGATCGTCAAATTGAAATAAATGTCCCTGATCGAGAAGGGCGTGTTGCTATATTAAAAGTTCATTGCCGTAATAAGAAATTAGAAAGTAATGTTAATTTAGATTATTTAGCAGAAAGAACGCCTGGTTTTACAGGAGCTGATTTAGAGAATATTTTAAATGAAGCAGCTTTATTAGCTGTTAGAGAAAAACGTAATTTAATTTCGATGGTTGATTTAGATGAGGCTATTGATCGTGTCGTTGGTGGACCAGCTAAGAAAAGCCGTAAACATAATGAACAAGAACGTCAAGTTATTGCTTTTCATGAGTCTGGACATGCTGTTATTGGTTTAATCTTAGATGATGCTGAGGTTGTCCAAAAAGTAACGATTATTCCACGAGGTAAAGCGGGTGGCTATGTCTTAATGACTCCTAAAGAAGAAAAGAATTTAATGACTAAAAAACAATTAATGGCTCGTATTACAGGATTGTTATCAGGAAGAGTTGCTGAAGAAATTAAATTTGATGATATTTCTACTGGGGCTCAGAATGATATTGAAAGAGCTACTAAAATAGCACGAGCTATGGTGACACAATTTGGAATGTCACGATTAGGAACAGTTCAATATGAACAACCTGAGGGATCTGTCTTCTTAGGAAGGGATTTTAATTCTCGTAAAAACTTTTCAGATACAGTCGCTTTTGAAATTGATCAAGAAGTAAGAAATATTATTGATGAATGTTTTGCGAAGTCAAAAGAAATTTTACTAGAAAATGCTTCATTACATGATTTAATTGCTACTTCATTACTAAAAAAAGAAATTCTTACAGCTGAAGAAATTAAAAGTCTTTTTGAACATGGTATGCTACCTGATGAATATCAAGCAAGTATTAAGCAAGATGATGTTAATGAAGATATAATAGATAATGAAGAAGAAGTAGTGGATGCTGATTTTATCGAAAAGGATAATAACTAGTTTTTTTAATAACGTCTCTTTGGGGACGTTTTACTTTGAAAATTGCTAAGAAAGAGATGAAAACATGAGAGGAATATATACAGAAGCTAACAGTATTAGACGTAGAGTTTTTAAGGAAGTAGCCCAACTAGCTTATGAGGGTGGCGATTATAAACGGATTGAGGATTTACCATTTAAAATTATCCCTGGACAAGAAGCTAATTATCGGGAAAGTATTTTCCTAGAAAGAGCTATTATTGGCGAAAGATTACGGCTAGCAATTGGATTACCAGTTCGTGATTATACAGAATATGCTCCTATAGCTGATAAGATTAATGATAGTGCCATCGAAGAGAAGTATTATGATCCACCCTTAGTTAATATCATTAAGTTTGCTTGTGATAAATGTCCTGATAATGTTGTGAAGACAACATCAGTTTGTCGTGGTTGTTTAGCTCATCCATGTAGTGAAGTTTGTCCAGTTGATGCTATTAGTTTTATCAAAGGCAAATCAATTATTGATCAAGATAAATGTATTAAATGTGGGATGTGTATTAAAGCTTGTCCTTATGATGCCATTATGCGTTTAGAAAGACCTTGTGCTAAGTCATGTGGAGTTGATGCTATTTCTAGTGATGAGTTAGGACGAGCTGAAATTGATTATGATAAATGTGTTTCATGTGGAATGTGTTTAGTTAATTGTCCTTTTGGGGCAATATCAGATAAAGGGCAAATTTTTCAAACGGTTCTGGCTTTAAAAGACCCTAAGAATGAAGTTTATGCGGCAGTAGCACCAGCTTTTGTTGGGCAATTTGGACCCCAAGTTACAGTTGAAAAATTAAATGCTGCTATGAGTAAATTAGGATTTGCTGGAGTTGTTGAAGTAGCTATCGGAGCTGATTTATGTACTGTTGAAGAAGCACAAGATTTTATTGAAAAAGTCCCTAGTGAATTACCATTTATGGCGACATCATGTTGTCCAGCTTGGGCGAGCATGGCAAAAAAACAGTTTCCTGAACAAGCTAATTGTATTTCAATGGCCTTAACCCCAATGGTCTTAACAGGACGACTTATAAAAAAAGTTCATCCAGGATGTAAAGTTGTCTTTATTGGACCTTGTTCAGCTAAGAAATTAGAAGCAAGTCGTAAATCGGTGCGTAGTGATATTGATTTTGTTTTAACTTTTGAAGAATTAGTGGGAATGTTTGAAGCTATGGCAATTGATTTAAATGACTTAGAAGATAAAGAAATGGATTTTGAAGCTAGTGAGGATGGTCGTGGTTTTGCGGTTGCCGGAGGAGTGGCGACAGCTGTCCTTGATTGTATCAAAAGAGAACAACCAGACCGTGAAGTAAATGTTATTAAGGCTGATGGCTTAAGAGAATGTTCGAAGATGATGATGGTGGCAAAAGCTGGTAAGTATGATGGTTATTTATTAGAGGGTATGGCTTGTCCTGGTGGTTGTGTCGCTGGAGCAGGTACGATGCTTGATATTAATAAATCAACAAGACAATTAAATGATTATAAAAAGAAAGCGCCATTCAAAGAATCAATTGATACGAAATATCGTGAATATTTAGAATTACTTGATTAACAAGCATAAAAAAAACAAAGTGAAATAGCTTATTCATCCTTAAAATAAGTTAAAATTAAGCTATTTCACTTTACTATAATAAATAATAGCTATTTTTAAATACTTTAATATGTGGTAAAATAATAGTGCATTTTAGTGGGAATGGGGTTATAAAATGGCAAAAGTAATTGCGATAACTAATCAAAAAGGTGGCGTGGGTAAAACAACAACTAGTATTAATTTAGCGGCTGCTTTAGGGGTAATGAAGAAGAAAGTATTATTAATTGACTTAGATCCACAAGGTAATAGTACAAGTGGTTTAGGAATTGATAAAGCGACCGTTAGTAATTCAATCTATGAAGTCATCATGAATGAAACTAAGGCAAATGATGCTATTATTAGTACTAAATTTGATAATTTAGCATTGATTCCAGCTAGCATTGATTTAGCTGGGGTTGATATTCAATTAGCTAAATTAACATCAGGCAAAGAACAGATGTTAGAAAAACAATTAAGTCAAGTTAAAAAATATTTTGATTATATCTTTATTGATTGCCCCCCTTCATTAGGAGTTCTCAATACCAATGCTTTAGGAGCTGCTGATTCAGTTATCATTCCAGTTCAATGTGAATACTATGCCCTAGAAGGATTAACCCAATTGTTAGGGACGATTAGAGCGGTCCAACAGCGTTATAATAAAAAACTGAAAATCGAGGGTGTTATTTTAACAATGCTTGATAATCGTACCAGATTAGGCTTAGAAGTAAGTCAAGAAGTTAGAAAATATTTTAAGGAAAAAGTGTATACGACAGTTATTCCTCGTAATATTAAACTGAGTGAAGCTCCTAGTATGGGATTGCCAATCAATGTTTATGATCCTACTTCAACAGGAAGTATAGCCTATAATTCATTAGCAAAAGAGGTGAGCAAATTTAATGAAAAAAGAAAATAAACGCTTAGGAAAAGGTTTAGAAGCATTACTCGGTGGTGATGTTAATGATATTATTGAAGAAATCGAAAATAATTATAATAAAGATGAAGTAATGCAAATTGAATTAAATAAAATTGCTCCTAATCCTTATCAACCACGTAAAGTGTTTGATAAAGCTAAAATTAATGAATTGGCGCTTTCGATTGAAAATCATGGAATGTTTACACCTATCATCGTTAAAGCAACGACAAGTGGTTATAATATTGTGGCTGGGGAACGAAGATTTCGGGCAGCTAAACAACTGAAAATGGCTACTATTCCAGCTTTAGTTGTTGATTTTGATGATAAAATGATGATTGAGATTGCTTTATTAGAAAATATTCAAAGGGAAAACTTAAATCCTTTAGAAGAAGCCCAAGCTTTAAAAATGATTATGGATAAATATGATTACACTCAAGAAGAAATAGCTTTAAAAATGGGGAAATCACGTTCTCATATTGCGAATATCTTAAGATTATTAACTTTAAATAAAAAAGTTCAAAAGTTATTACTGGAAAATAAACTATCAATGGGACATGCTAAAGTATTAGTTGGTTTGGATGATAAGATAATCGAAGAATTAGTTAATCAAGTAATTACTAGTAATTTAAATGTTCGTGACTTAGAGAAATTAGTTAATAATTATAAAAATGGTCCTAAGAAAATAATCTCACCTAAGGTTCTTTCCTTAGAAGAACAAGAAGTTGAAAAATTAATAAGAGAAAAATTAGGAACAAAAATCAGGATTGCTAACAATAAAATAGAAATTACTTATACTGATACTGATGATCTAAATCGGATCCTCGAATTATTAGATATAAAAATCGATTAAACAAGTAAATATTGCTTGTTTTTTATTATCACTGCATATAAAGACATATTTCATAATTAACAAGTAATATTTAAAATAACGGTTATTCTTACTTTTTAATTTATTAAAAAAAAAAAAAATTACTTATTATTTTACAGTTTTGAACACATTTATTAATAATGTTTTCTAATAACTAGTAATATGTATATTTATATAACATTTTTTATAAAAAAGTATTTTTACCAATAAAAAGCTACTTTTTGGTATGTTTTTATATAAAAAGATTATGTTTTTTGCAAAAAATTAATATTTTGTCATTTGATAATTATACTCTATATCAAACTTTATGATAAAAGTATTGACTTTTTTGTGTACATAACCTACAATATGGTTTAAGTATTAATATTATTTATTTAGGAGGACAAAAAATGGGTAAAAAAATTACTTTTATTGAAGCATTACTAACTGCAGTTGGGTTAGTAATTGGTTCTGGTATTTATTTCCGTGCTGATAATATCTTAACAGCAACAAAAGGAAATATTGCTGTAGCATCTTTAGGATGGTTAACATTAGGTATTTGTTTAATTTTCGCTGGTATTGGATTCTCAGTATTAGCAAATCGTACTAAAGGTGAAGGTGGGATGATTGCTTATCTTGAGGAAACTTGGGGTAAAACAGCTGGATTCCTTACTGGTTGGTTCTGTACATTTGTTTATATTCCTACATTAACTGGGGTATTAGCAATTGTTGCTGCTGGATATTTACTAGATTTAGTAGGTGTAGCTAGAGCTGCAATGCCAGTACATGCTGTAGCTGCGGTTTTAATTGTTATTGTCTTCATCTGGAATGGTTTAAGCACTAAATTTGCTGCTTTATTCTCTTCGGCTGCGACAGTAATCAAATTAATTCCAATCGTAGTTATTGGTTTAGTTGGATTAGTTAATTTCAAAGGTGATGCCTTTAATACTTTCCAAGCTGCTGATGCAACAGCAGGATGGTCGCTAGGATTATTTACAGCACCATTATTAAGTATGGCTTTTGCTTTTGATGGATGGATGAGCGTTGGGACATTATCTCGTGATATGGAAAACCCTCAAAAAGATATCGCTCGTGTTTTCATTTTAAACTTTATCATTGTAACTGTTGCTTATGTTTTATACTTTACAGGAATTTCAATGCTAGGAGTTAAAGAAGGAATTGACATTATTGCTGCTGGTGATTCACATGTTGGTATCATTGCTGCTTCTTTATTTGGTAGTGTTGGTGGAAAATTAATTCTTGTCTGTGTTGTTATGTCAGTTATGGGTACTTTAAATGGTAATGTTATGGCATGTTACAGATATCCACACGCTTTAGCTCAAAATGGTGATTTACCTAATTCAGAGTATTTCGCAAAAGAAAGCCAATATGGAACAACTTTTAGAGCTTCATTAGTTTCTATTATTCCATTAGTAATTTGGTTTGCAATGTATATTGCTCAAGCATTTAGTGCTGAAGCTGCTGCTTCAGGAGCTACTCCTGATGTTTATTTCATGGCTGGTATTTCATTTGATGATATTCCAATCGTTACCATGGGATTAATTGTCATTGCTTCATTAGTTGCCGTTATGAAATTTGGTTCTAAAGAAGGATATGGTGTTCTTAAATCAATCATAGCTCCAATCATTGGAATTATTGGTTATGGTTTTGTTGTTGTATCATTCTTCCAACAAAACAAACTTGCTTTACCATACTTAATCGTTGTAGTTGTCATT
>JAITPW010000088.1 GCA_031289255.1 Bacilli bacterium | reverse complement strand
TCAAAACTCTGTCGATGAACATGAATTAATTATTCAAGCATTAATTGAAAGAGATGAAGAAAAGATAACTAAATATATGGAGAATAATTGGTTAACAAGTATTCCTAATATTAATATTAGATCATTATCTAGACTAGTTAGTTCAATGAAATAAGGAGGTTATTATCATGGAAAAGTATTACCGTAATACCTGGATTGAAGTTAATTTAGACAATATTAAAGCAAATATCAATGAATTAAAACATAAATGTTCTAAAGATAAGTTTTTATTTGCTGTAATCAAAGGTGATGGCTATGGTCATGGTTTAAAACAGGTTGCTAATATTGTTGTCCAAAGCGATGCTGAAGGTTGTGCTGTTGCCACTTTAGATGAAGCATTAGTAGTTCGTAAAGTTAATAAAGATATCAAAATATTAGTTCTTGGTATTATTAGAGATGAAGATTATCAATTTGCCGCTCTCAATGATATTACTGTTACAATTGCCAATAAGCATAGTTTAGAGGTTATTAAAAATTTAACTTTTACTAAACCATTACTTATTCATATCAAAGTTAATTCCGGAATGAACCGTATTGGTTTTAATAAAATAGAAGAAATAGTAGAAGTAATTGACGTTTTATCATTAAATAAGACAGTTGTCATTGATGGTCTCTTTACTCATTTTGCAACAGCTGAGGATTATGATAAAGAAGAATATTTTTTTAAACAATTAAATTACTTTAAAAAAGTGGTTCAAAATTTAAATTATCCCTTTAAATTCATTCATTGCACTAATAGTGCCAGTTTAATGAAATATAGTAATATCATTGACTTTACAACCGCTAATCGAGCTGGTATCGCCATTTATTATGCTATTGAAGATAAAATAAAAAATGAGTATGATTTAAAACCAACTTTTGCATTAAAATCTAAAATTGCCCAAGTCCAAACCTATCCAAAAGGAACTTTAATTGGTTATTCTAATTCTTATCAAACAACAGAAGATAGTGAAATAATTGCTACTATTCCTCTTGGTTATGCTGATGGTTTTACAAGACTATATGGTAAAAGTGAAGTAAGATGCTTTAATCAATATGGGCGGATAAGTGCTAATATCTGTATGGATCAATTAATGATAAAATTCAATGAACCAGTTAATATTGGTGATGTTGTAACATTAATCGATAATGATGCTCGTCTAGATATTTATGCTCGAAATAAACAAGCTCAAACCATAAGCCAAGAAACATATGCTCGTCTTGGAATGAGAATACCAAAAATATATTATCAAAATGATGAAATTGTTGAAATTGATAATGCTTTATTAAAAAAATAACTAAAAAAGAGTGATAATATGATAAAATCACTCTTTTTATTATGTAACAATATTGAGACATTCACCATCTTCAAGTAATGTTTTAATATTATCTAAACCAATATCAACCATATTTTTTAAAGCTGTCGTTGTATAAAATGATATATGAGGCGTTATCAAAACATTATTCATTGCTAGTAATTTATTAAAATTAGAATCACTAATAGTATCATTACCAAAATCTTTTTCAAAATAATCACTTTCACATTCTAAAGTATCTAAGCCAGCACCAGCAATAAGTTGATGTTCTAAAGCAAAAACTAAATCATTAGTATTAACAATAGCACCACGTGATGTGTTAATTAAATAAGCTGTTGGTTTCATTAATTTTAAGGTATCCTCACATATTAAATATTTAGTATCTTTAGTTAAGGGAATATGAATTGATATTACATCCGCCTTTTTTAATAAATCATCTAAATTATTAATAAATAGACAACCTTCAAGATCATTAGGCTTAATCACATCATAAACAATTACTCTTGCTCCAATAGCTTTCATAATTTGAGCATAAATTCTTCCGATTCGACCAAAACCAATAACCCCTATTGTCATACTTCTTATTTCATTGGCCAATGAACCATCCCATGTAAAATTATGATGATTAACTTTAGCAATATTATGATACATTTTTCTAGTTAAATACATCGTATGTGATAAAGCCATTTCCGCTACAGCATTAGGTGAATAAGCAGGAACAATGCTTATTAATAGTTGATACTTTTTAGCATATTCCATATTAATAATATCATAACCAGCAATTCTTAAAGATAGATGCTTAAACCCATATTCATGTAATTTTTGATAAACAAATTCATCATCTATTAACTGCGTTTGTTGAATACAGATACCATCATATCCTTGAGCTAAAATGACAGTATCTTTATTTAAAATGACATCATTATAAGTAATATCATAATTGTTATTACTGGCCCACTCTTTAATAGCATCTTTTTCACCATCATGAACTGTATACATTATTATTTTTTTCAAAATATAACCACCTATCCTAAAACATTATCTAAAATCATCATTATCACTAACCCTAATACCGTAAAAATAGTTGCTAGATTAGTATTATGTCCTTTTTGTGATTCAGGTATTAATTCTTCAATAACAACAAATATCATCGCTCCAGCAGCAAATGATAAAGCAAAAGGTAATATTGGTTGAACAATATTAATTAATAGAATACCTAAACAAATACCGATTGGTTCAACAATAGCACTTGCTTGCCCAAAAAGAAAAGCTTTTCTTTTAGAGAGACCTTCACGATGCATTGGAAATGATACGGCTGCTCCTTCTGGAAAATTTTGAATTGCAATCCCAACTGTTAAAGCTAATGCCGCATTAAATAAATCAGGATTACTACTCCCCAGAACATTATATGCCCCTAGAGCTACTCCAACAGCTAATCCCTCGGGTATATTATGAATGGTAATTGCTAGAAACAATAAAGCTGAACGTTTTAAATTTGATTTTGGTCCTTCTGGCTGTTTTTCAAACATATGCAGATGAGGCGTTAACCCATCAAGTATCAATAAAAAGAGTGCTCCACAAATAAAACCACCAGCAACAATAACCATTTCATTAATATTAGGATTATACTTTTTCGCAAACTCTAATCCAGGAATAATCAAAGAAAAAAATGAAGCTGATATCATTACACCAGCTGCAAAGCCCAGCATACCATCATTTACTTTCTGGTTAATACTCTTAAAAAGAAAAATGGTCGATGCTCCTAAAGCTGTAGCTCCCCAAGTTATCAGACAAGCAAAAACAACAAATAAAATAAAACTATTCATTATTACTCTTATTCTTTAAACAGCTCGGACAATAGCCATACATATCAAGTTTAGCATTTAAGATTTTAAAACCGGTATTCTTTTCAACATTATCTTTAATACTTTTAAAAGTCGGAATATCAATATTAATAATATCATTACAATCAATACAAACTAAGTGAGCATGCAAACCAATATTTAATTCATAAACTGAATTTTTATTATTAAAATTATACTCATTGACAATACCCTCATGTACTAAAAAATTAATATTATTATAAACGGTTGCAACATTAACATCTTTTTTGATTGCTTTTAATTCGTTAACTAATTCCTCTACCGTATAATGTTTAACATTACATAATATTCGAACAATATCTTCTCTAGCTTTAGTTATCCGGTAACCCTGAGCTCGTAAAGAATCAACAATAATCTCTGGATTATTAATATCATTATTTAACATAAAATCACTCCTTAATATCCATAATAAAATCAATGATAAGATCATTAAGAAATAACTTACCTTCTTCAGAAAAATATAAAAAGTCATTCTTAATAATTAATCTTTTTCTATTCTTAATTATAGCAGTTCTAAAATACTTTGTAAAATCAATTGAATATTTATCATTTATTTCTTTAATATTAATACCATTAAATAATCTAAATTGCATAATTATTTCATTCTTTAAAGTTTCATTATCATTATAATATTCATAAGTCTTTTGATAATTTTGATTAAGATATTTAGTAATACTTTTAGTATTATAATAGCGATAATTATCAAGATAGCCACAAGCTGCTAAACCAAATCCATAATAATGTTCATTATGCCAATAAAGGAGATTATGGAAAGAATATTCTTGTTGTAAAGCATAATTACTAACTTCATAATGTTCAAATCCCATATTAGTTACTAATGATTCATTAATATCATTCTCATAAAAGAGCTCTTCATCAATTACATAATTATTATTATATAATAAAGTACCCTTTTCTAAAATTAACGAATAGATTGAAACATGTTTAATTTGGTATTTATTTATAAAAGAAAGGATCTCATTAATATCAGTCATACTTTGATTATTAATATTAATGATAAAATCACAACTAATTCTTTTAAAAGGATATTTTTTTAATAATTCAAAACCAGAAATAATATCGGCATAAGTATAATTTCTCTTTAATAAATTAAGAATATCATTATTTAAACTTTGAATACCAATACTTAAACGATTTACATTATTATTTAATAATAATTCTAATTTATCTTTATTTAAATCTTCAATATTTATTTCAAAAGTAAACTCTTTTAAATTAGGATATTTAGCGGTATTAATAATACGAAATAATTTTGTTAATTCAATTAAACTCAACACTGAAGGAGTTCCCCCTCCAATATAAATACTTTCAATTTTATGACATTCAATATTATATAAATTCATTTCATTTTCTAAACTATCTAAATATTTATCAACATATCCAAAATCATATTTTACTTTAATAAAATCACAATAAGAACAGATCTCTCTACAAAAAGGAATATGAATATATATTCCTTTAATGCTATCACTCATCATCCATACTTAAAACAGCCATAAAAGCTTCCTGTGGTATTTGCACTGAACCAACTGCTTTCATCCGTTTCTTACCTTCTTTTTGTTTCTCTAATAATTTTTTCTTTCTAGTAATATCCCCACCATAACACTTAGCTAGAACATTTTTACGCATTGCTTTAATGGTTTCACGAGCGATTATTTTACCACCAATAGCTGCTTGAATAGGAACTTCAAATTGTTGTTTAGGAATGATATTTTTTAATTTCTCAACAATAGCTTTACCTCGATAATAAGCAAAATCCTTATGAACAATAGTTGATAAAGAATCAACAATTTCACTATTTAATAAAATATCCATTTTTACTAAATTATTAGTTTGATATCCAATTAACTCATAATCAAAAGATGCATATCCTTTAGAATATGACTTTAAAGAATCAAAGAAATTAAAAATAATTTCTGATAAAGGAATTTCATAAATGATATTCATTCGACTTTGATCAATATACTGCATATCAATATAAGTACCTCTTTTTTTCTGGCACAATTCCATAATAGGACCAACATACTCACTAGGAGCCATGATTGTCGCTTTAACATATGGTTCTTCAATATGATCAACTAATTGCATATTGGGCAATTTAGTAGGATTATCAATAACAATCATGCTTTTATCATTCAAATAAACATGATAAATAACACTAGGGGCCGTAGCGATTAATTCAAAATTAAATTCTCTTTCTAAACGTTCTTGAATAACATCCATATGTAATAAACCAAGAAAACCACATCTAAAACCAAATCCTAAAGCCTGTGAAGTCTCAGGTTCAAATTGTAAAGCTGAATCATTTAATTGCATTTTTTCTAAAGCATCTCTAAAATCATTGTATCGAGCACTATCAATTGGATATAATCCACAATATACCATTGGATTCATCTTACGATAACCAGCTAAAGCTTCTTGACATGAATTATTTTTTAAAGTTATTGTATCACCAACATGCACATCTTTAATATCTTTAATGGCAGCAGCAATCCAACCAACTTCTCCACATACTAATTTATCTTTTTTAACTTCAACTGGGGTATTAATACCAAGTTCTACTACTTCATACTCAGCTTTAGTGGCAAACATTTTTATAATATCACCAACTTTAACTTCACCCTCTTTAATTCTTATCGAAACAATAATACCACGATATTGATCATAATAAGAATCAAAAATTAAAGCTTGTAATGGGTTATTTATCGATCCCTGTGGAGCTGGTACTTTTTTAACAATAGCTTCTAAAACATCAACAATATTTAAGCCATTTTTTGCTGATATTAAAGGGGCATCACTAGCATCTAAGCCAATAACATTCTCAATTTCTTCTTTAACGCTATTAGTATCCGCTGAAGGTAAATCAATTTTATTAATTACTGGAATAATTTCAAGATCATTATCTAATGCTAAATAGACATTTGCCAGTGTTTGAGCTTCAATACCTTGGGCAGCATCAACAACTAAAATAGCACCCTCACATGCTGCTAAAGAGCGTGAAACTTCATATGTAAAATCAACATGACCTGGTGTATCAATTAAGTGAAATAAATAATCATGATTATCTTGGGCATGATATATTAATTGAACGGCATTTAATTTAATCGTAATACCACGTTCTCTTTCAATATCCATCGAATCTAATAATTGAGCTTTCATATCTCTTAATTCAACCGTATGGGTTAATTCTAATATTCGATCAGCTAGTGTTGATTTACCATGATCAATATGGGCAATAATTGAAAAATTTCTAATATAATCTTGATTTATAACCATATTTTACTCCTTCATTTATAATAATATTATCGATTATATCTTTTTTATTTTGATTAATATAATCAGAATATTTAATACGTTTCTTCCCAGCTATTTGAAATTCAAATACTTTAATGTAACCATTTAAAGCATATATTTTAAAATATTCATTATTATCACATTTAACAAGACCAGTTTGATAATCATGGATATCAATAACCATTTTTACATGATGTAATTTAATCTTAATATTATTAATGACAATATAACAACCTGGAACATTTAAAAGTCCTCTAATGTGATTATATACAACATTAATTTCACGATCAAAATTAATTAATTCCCACTCTCTTCTGATAACTGGAGCAAATGAAACACGATTTTCATCTTGAGCTAAGGCTCTAATATCTCGTTTAAATATTAAAGGCATAACACTAATTAACAAATTAGCTGCATCTACTCTTAATTTCATACTTAACGAAGAAGTAGTATCATCATCATCAATAGCAATTATTGATTGAGCAATAATAGCTCCAGCATCTAATTCTTCTTCCATATACATAATAGTATTCCCAGTTTTTTTATGACCATCAATAATAGCATGATGAATGGGGGCTCCTCCACGATATTGAGGAAGAATTGAAGCATGAACATTAATACATCTAAAATTAGGTATATTTAATATTTGACTAGAAAGTTTCTGTCCAAAGGCACAAGTAATAATTATATCGGGATGTAATTCACTAATTAAATCAATATGTTCATTAATATTATCAAACCCATAACATGTTTTATTATATTGTAAGGCTATTTTTTTAGTTTCTGTATAAAGTATTTCTTGCGAACGTCCTTGCTTGCGATCTGGTTGTGAAAAAACACCTACAATTTCGTATTTTTTTAAAAGTAATCTTTCTAAAATATAAGCTGCAAAATCAGTTGTTCCCATAAAAATTATTCTTCTTTTCATCTTTTCATCTCCTAAATATTTAAACAAAATAAAAATAATACTTCCTTTGATTATTTTATTAAATTATATCATACTAACATATTAAATTTAATTAAAGTATTGAAAATAATTGATAAAATTGTTATAATAATTAAGCAAATGTATTTTCGGAGGTGAAAACATGCCTAATATTAAATCACAAAAAAAACGTACAAGAACAAATGAAAAAAAACGTTTATTAAATAGCTCATTTAAATCATCAATGAGAACTGCTATAAAAAAAGTAAAAGTTGCTGTTGAAGCAAATGATTTAGAACAAGCTAACATCGCTTTAGCTGGTGCTACTAAGAAATTAGATAAAGCTCAAACAAAAGGAATTTTACATAAAAATAATGTTGCTCATAAAAAATCGCAATTAGCTACATTAGTAAATACGATAAAATAACTAACTATGTTTAGTTTTTTTTATTGTCTTAATTTATAATAAAAAAAATACTCTAGAAGCATTAATGCTTCAGAGTATTTTTTTAATAACCCAATAATTATTGAGCTAATTTCATTAATCTATTGTGACGCTTAATAGCATCTGCTTTAGATTTATTAAATAATCTTTCCATATTATCTGGATTAATACGAGATAATTGTGAGAATCTTGTTTCACTAGATAAGAAATCTACAAATAAATCAAAGTTTGGTTTACTATCTACTTGTAAAGGATTTTTTCCTTCTTCTTCTAATCTAGGATCAAATCTAAATAAATTGAAGTATCCACATTCAACAGCTCTTTTTTGAGAAGTTTGATGATTCATCAAACCACCCTTAATACCATGTTCAATACATGGTGAGTAAGCAATAATTAATGAAGGTCCATCATAAGATTCAGCTTCATTCATAGCTTTAATAACTTGAGCTTGATTAGCACCCATTGATACTTGTGCTACATATACA
This sequence comes from Bacilli bacterium, assembly GCA_031289255.1. Taxonomy (GTDB): domain Bacteria; phylum Bacillota_I; class Bacilli_A; order JAJDGJ01; family JAJDGJ01; genus JAISTP01. Next base: position 1,172 of record JAITPW010000088.1, on the reverse strand, counting down.
TGACCATAAGTCATAGCAATTTGAGCTAAGTCTTTTTTAGCTACTTCTTTACCACTTGCTGCAAATTTCGCAATTGAACCAGCTTGAGAAGATTTAGAAGATTGACCACCCGTATTAGAATAAACTTCAGTATCTAAAACTAGGATATTAACATTTAAATTGTTTGCTAGAACATGATCTAAGCCACCATAACCAATGTCATAAGCCCATCCATCTCCACCAATCATCCATTGTGATTTATCAACTAAATATCCTTCATAATCTAATAATTCTTTAATATTTTCGTTTGAAGAAGCTTTTAATTCTTTAACTAATTCATCTTTAAGAGCTTTTTCTTCTTCACGATTAGCACATGCTAAATAATTATTTAAAACAACTTTTAAACTTTCTTCAACATCTTTAATATTATCTTCAATGATTTGTTTAATATGTTCACGTTTGAAGTTTTGTGCTAAACGCATACCAAATCCAAATTCAGCATCATCTTCAAATAATGAGTTACCCCATGCCGGACCATGACCATTATCATCGATTACAAATGGATTAGATGGCATTGAACCACAATAAATTGAAGAACATCCAGTTGCATTAGCAATCATCGCATCTTTACCAAATAATTGAGACATTAATTTATAATAAGGAGTTTCTCCACAACCAGGACATGCTCCTGAATTTTCAAAGTAAGGTCTTAAAAATTGTGAACCTTTAACTTGATTAATTGGGAAGAAATCAGTTTTATAAGTAATATTATTATAAACATAATCACTCTCTGGTACTTTTGCTAATTCTTCTTTAACATCATTCATAACTAAAGCTTTTTCTTTAGCAGGACATTCTACGGCACATAAACCACAACCAACACAGTTTTCTTGACTTACTTGGATAGTAAATTCATAACCTTCAACACCCTTACCAATTGCTTTAATTGTTTCAACTTCAATTCCAGCTGGAATTTTAGCTTTTTCTTCAGCACTGATTAAGAATGGTCTAATTGTTGCATGAGGGCATACAAATGAACATCTATTACATTGAATACAATTTTCTTTAATCCAATTTGGCACTAATGTTGCAATATTTCTTCTTTCTTCAAAAGCAACATTTGTTTTAAATCCACCATGGAATAAAGGTTCATCTAAGAAAGTACTAACTGGTAAATCATATCCATCTAAATG
>JAITPW010000066.1 GCA_031289255.1 Bacilli bacterium | reverse complement strand
ATGAGGTCTTTGCGGTGGGAGATAAGAATTTTCAAAAGAAATCACGAGCTAAGACTGAGGAGTTATTAAAAAGTGGTAAAACGGTCTTATTTGTTTCTCATTCGGAAAGTTTAATTAATGAGTTTTGTTCTCGAGTTGTTTACTTAAAAGATGGGGCTATTTGTTATGATGGTGATGTTAAAAGAGGGCTTGCAACTTATCATGCTGATAATCTTCATTTAAAAAGGGAAGCTACGATCAGTTATATTGAAGCTGAAGTAAATGAGAATGAACTACGTTTACGTTTTGAATTTGGTATTGGAGCTGAAGGTAATGTGATTGCTGATGATGATATTAATAAATATCATCTAAATGTTAATTTATATGATTATAATCAAAAAGAGATTATTGAAGAAGCGGCCTTAGAATATCGTCTTGATTTAGTTAATGATACTTTTATTGATTTATACTTAAATAGTGTTGATTTAATTAATGATGGCTACTATAATATTACCTTTACTTATGATGGTGATGATGAATTGCGAGAAGTTCATTATTTAAATAAAAGTGATATTATTGACTTAGGGGATTATGAATTACAACTACGTAATAAAGAAAATCATTTAGTATTTGAATTATTATATGATGATAAAAATAGCCAAAAAATAGAGAATTAGGCTATTTTTTCTTATATGGACATTTTTTTATCATATTTGTGATTAATTTTATGCTATAATTAGTAAACTGAGGTGAAATACTATGAAAATAGTTAAATATATAGGTGTTTTTCTGGGCGTCATTTTTATTTTTTCAAATGTAAATGCTCAGATTGACTATAAAAAAGAATATAAGTATTATGAGAAAATCTGTGCTAAAAAATCAAGTTATTTATTAAATGAAAAAGCATGTCTTGGTTTTGAGCAATATAAAAGTAATTCTAAATCTGGAGTCCAACAAATGAAAGATTCTATTAAAGAGACTGGTATGAATGCTGATGAGTTGATTACTTTAATTAATAAGAATCGGGAATTGATTGATAAAAAACAAAAACAATATAATGATATTATTAATAAAATTAGTAATAATAAAAATAGATTAGTTATTCTAGAAAAAGATGTTGTCGATCGTTTAGGAACAATGCAATATTATGGTGATCAAAATCAAATGATTGATATTATTATGTCTAGTACTAATTTTGAGGACTTAATGACGAGAATTGATGGTATTTCCTTAATGAATAAAAATAATATTGAAGCCATTTATGATTTAGAAAAAACAACTCGTGATTTAGAAAGTAGTAAAATCATGTTAAAAGGGGAATTAAAAACTTTAATTGATACCAAACAAAAACAAGAACAATTACTACGTGAATTTTATCGTAAAGAACAAGCTCTTTATACCAAAAGTGATAGTGGTGGTCATGCGACCATTAATGAAGCGATAAGAAATGTTGATGCTAGTAAAATAAAGACTACAACTGGTAATTGGCAGTTGCCGATTGCTCATGGGATTGTTACAGCTAGTACTTGGTATTATGTTGGTGGTGGTTGGCATCCTGGTGTTGATCTAGCAAATAAGGTGGGAACACCATTGTTAGCTCCTGGTAATGGTATTGTTTTAGCTCAATCCAATAATGGTGGTGGTTATGGTAATCATTTAGTTATTATTACTAAAAAGGGAGATTATGTTTATACCATGTTGTTTGGGCATTTAAGTCAATTTACTAGTGTTAGTCAATTTGATAAAGGTGATGTTATTGCCTATACTGGTAATACAGGAGCAAGTACGGGACCTCATGTTCATGTTGAAGTCTTTCGTCATAATACTAATGATATTAAGATGGTTATTAGTGAATATTTAAAAAATAAAGATTATTGGTTTGGTTTAGGTTATTCCAATAAAGGTGATTGTAATCGCGTTTGTCGTTTACAACCAGTGGATGTTTTTAATTTAAGATTAGGACAATCATTCTAAAAGCTATGTAACAATAGCTTTTTTTATTACAAATTGGCACTCTTTGTGTACAAGTGCTAAAAATACTTGAAATATTAATGAGAATGATTATAATATTACTTAGGAGTTGATATAATGAAAAAAGAATTTAAAGCAGAATCAAAACAATTATTAGAATTAATGATTAATTCAATCTATTCAAACAAGGAAATTTTCTTACGTGAGCTCATCTCAAATGCTAGTGATGCTATTGATAAAAGAAAATTTTTAGCATTAAAAAATAAAGAGTTAGAAATAGTAGACCCTAGTATTAAAATTGAAGTTGATAAAAAAGCTCGTACTATTAGTCTTATTGATACTGGTGTAGGAATGAATGAGCAAGAATTAGAAGAATATTTAGGAACGATAGCTCATTCTGGTTCTAAAGAATTTATGCAAGCTTTAGAAAATAATAGTGTTGAAGTTATTGGTCAATTTGGCGTAGGTTTCTATTCAAGTTTTATTGTTAGTGATAAAGTTGAAGTCTATTCAAAAAAATATAATGAAGCCCCTTATCATTGGGTGAGTGAAGGTATTAGTGATTATGAAATTGCTAAGAGTACTTCTAATCAAGAAATTGGAACAAGAATTATTCTTCATCTTAAAAAAGGAAAAGATTATGATGTATTTTTAGAAGAAAATGAATTAGAGAAACTGGTTAAAAAATACTCTGATTATATTAAATATCCTATTTTAATGAATAAAGAAATTAAAGTTTATGATACTGATGAAGATGGTAATGAAGTTCATGATAAATATACCATTACTAATGAGTTGCAAACGATTAATTCACAAGAAGCTATCTGGAAAAGACCTAAGAATAAAGTAAAAGCAGAAGAATATGATAATTTTTATATGAGTCATTTTCATGATTGGCAAAAACCTTTAAAGACAATCTATCGTAAAGCTGAAGGTACTTTAAATTATGAAATGTTGTTATTTATCCCTTCTCATCGTGGTTTTGATTTTTTTAGTCCAACTTATCAAGAACAGATGGATCTTTATTCAAAGAGTGTTTTTATTGAAAGTAACTGTGATTATTTAATTAGTTATCCTTTCCGTTTTATCAAAGGGATTGTTGATAGTGAAGATTTATCATTAAATATTTCACGGGAAATGTTACAACAAGATAAGAATGTTACTAAACTTGCCAAAGCAATTGAATCGCGAATTAAATCAGAATTATTAAAAATGCAAAAAGATCAACGAGAAGATTATAATAAGTTTTATGATGAATTTGGTCAACAATTAGTTTATGGTATCTATGATAACTATGGTGTTAAAAAAGAATTGTTACAAGATTTAATTATGTTTAAATCATCTAAAACAAAAGAATATCTTACTTTAAAAGAATATGTTACTAATAATAGTGATGCTAGTGAGATTCTATATGTTGCTGGTAAAGATATTAGTGTCATTGATAAATTACCGGTCATGGAACAAATTATTAGTAATGAAAAAGAAGTTCTTTATTTCTTAAATGATGTTGATGAATTTGCGATAGGAATCTTAAATGAGTATGAAGGTAAGACTTTTAAGAATATTGCTTCAGCTGATTATGAAGATGAAAGTTCTAAAGAAGATATTGCTAGTAAAAGTAAAGCTAATGAAGATTTACTTAGTCAATTAAAAGAAGTATTAAAGGATGAAGTCAGTGATGTTGTTTTAACTTCACGATTGAAGTCTAATCCGGTTTATTTAGCAAGTAAAGATGGTTTATCAATTGAAATGGAGAAAACCTTAGCTCAGATGCCTGATAATATGGGAATGAAGGCTACTAAAGTATTAGAAATTAATCCTGATCATGAATTATTTAAAGCGATGAATAAGTTATATGATAGTAATAAAGATGATCTTAATGATTATGCGAAGCTTTTATATAATCAAGCTTTACTAATAGAAGGGTTACCAATTGAAAATCCTGTTGAATATAGTAGTTTATTGACTAAATTAATGATTAAAGCTAGTAATAAGTAATTTTTAATTGTTATTGATAATTAGCATGATATAATTAAAACAAGAAAGTTTTGGTGATATAAATGAGTATTATTCAAGATAATGTTATTGATGGTTTAGGTTATATTAAAGAAGAAAATGTTGTTCAATTATACATTAAAGATGTTTTAACCTTTGATGATGAAGATGCTCATTTAGAATTATTAAATAAAAAATTAGCAAATTATTTATCATTTATTGTTAGTGGTGAAATCGATGAATATGTCGAAGCTAAAGATTATGATAAAGAAATTATTATTAATTTTATTAGT
>JAITPW010000049.1 GCA_031289255.1 Bacilli bacterium | reverse complement strand
GTCATCTTTGAAAAAGAAGCAAAAGATGATAATAAAGAAATTAATACTGGTAAGGATAATAAGAAAATTCCACCAGGTGGTAATGAATATTTAAGTTATCTAGGAGTATTACTTAGTATGATGACTATTCTTACGACATGTTTATTGACTAAGAAACGATCTTAATAAACGATTAATTACCATAATAAAAGGAAGATTTAGATATTTAGTGATATTTAATTCCTTCTTTTTATTATAGGTTTTAATAGTGATGATGAGCATATATTTTTAAATAATTAACCAATCTTCATTCTTAGGGATAGTTGTTTTTAATGAGCTTAATTTTAGTTTATAAAAGGACATTGAAGAGTAATTTTATATAAACGGTAATTATTAATTATTAATGCTGATTTAAAGTCATAAAAGGGCTAATTTAATGGAATTATTATCAATTTAACTCAGTATTTTTTAGTAAAAGTAATTGACATTAACGGGGTATTTTTAGTATAATAGTTAAGCAAAACAAATTGTCCGGTTAGAAAAGGAGGCTTGAGAAGAATGAAACGTACATATCAGCCAAATAATAGAAAAAGAAAAAAAGTTCATGGTTTTAGAGCTAGAATGTCAACAGTAGGTGGAAGACGAGTTCTTGCTCGCAGAAGATTAAAAGGTCGCAAAGTTTTATCTGCTTAATAGTTAACCACCTTAAGGTGGTTTTTTAACTTTTTGATAGGTGGAGATTATATGAAAAAAAAATTTCATCTTTGTGATAATGATGATTTCAGAAGATTAATTGAAGCAAAAAAATACTATAATAATAGTACTTTTACAGTTTATTTTCAAAAAAATGATTTAAAGTATTCTCGTTTTGGGATTAGTGTTGGTAAAAAACATGGTAATGCTGTAATGAGAAATAGAATTAAAAGACAGATTAGAATGATGATTTCTCAAGTATTTAGTTATAGTCATTCTTATGATTATTTAATAATGATTAGACCTAAGTATAAGGAACAATCATTTGAAGATAATATTAAAAAACTGAGAGATTTAGCAAGTAAATTAAAAACTGAGGTGTAAACTAGTGAAAATTTTAAGAAATATAATTATAGTATTTATGATTGTGATGATGTTAACATCATGTTCGGGAAATTTAAGTTTTAGTATTCCGGCTGATGCTGCTATTGATAGTGGTTTTCAATATGGTATTTTCCAAGGCTTTATTGTGATGCCAATGGGAGTATTAATCAATATTATTACCACATCGATAGGATCTGCTGCTATTGCGATGATCATTGTTACGTTGATTGTTAGAACCATTACCTTACCAGTTACGATTAAAGGTCAAATTGCTAGTAAAGGGATACAAGAATTACAACCTAAAATGATGGCGATTGAAGATAAATATCGTGGTCGTGATGATGAAACTTCAAAGCAAAAGAAGCAACAAGAAATTCAAAAAATTTATTCTTCAATGGGTGTTAATCCATTGATGGGTATGCTTTATCCTTTTGTATCATTACCTTTATTTATGGGGGTTTGGCGAGCAACATCTTTATCAGCTGTAATTAAAGATGCCCAACCTATTTTAGGTTTTGCGATGGGAACTTCTCCTTCAGTGGCTTTTGGGCATCAACAATATTATTATATTATTTTGATGTTATTAGTAGGAGCTTCACAATTTTTTCAATTTAAAATTACTAACCATCTTACTAAGAAAAGAAATGAAGATAGTAAATCATATCGTTATAATCCAAAACAATCTTCAATGGATAAACAAATGAAATTAATGACTTATGGGTTTACTATTATGATGATTTTTATGTCATTTACTTTAATTTCAGCAATGTCTTTATATTTAATTGTATCGGCTTTAATTTCGATTGGTCAAGCTTATTATATTGATCATCATATGAGAAAGATTGACTAGTATGGCACGTTATACTGGTAAATCAGTTGATACTATTTTAGATAGTATTGTTCAACAACAAGAGATAAGTAAAGAAGATATTATTTATAAAGTTATTGAACAAAGTGGCTTCTCCTTTTTTACCAAAGTTGTTATAGAAGCTTATACGAATAAAGATTGTCTTAATGATATTAAAACTTATTTAGAAGACGTTTTTCATGCTATGGAAGTTGAAGCTAGTGTTGAAGTTACTTTTGATGATGATGATTATTGTGTTGCTATTAATACAGATAAAAATGGTTTAATTATTGGTGTTAATGGTAAGAATTTATATGCTTTAGAAACTTTAGTTAAACAAATGATGGCTAATAAATATCATCATCGTTTCTTTATAAAATTAGATGTTAATAATTATTTTAAAGATAAGGAACAAAAACTAACCAGATTAGCATATAAATTAGCGGCGGAAGTTGGTAAAACTAAACTTGATTTAAAGTTAGATCCAATGCCTAATTATGATCGTAAAATAATTCATAAGGTTTTAAAAGAAGTTCATTATGTTAATACTAAATCTTACGGTGAAGGTAAGGAACGTCATTTAATTATTCATTATGATAAAGAAAATGATTTAAAATATAATAAGAAGTTTAATAATAAAGAAGATTAATCATGATTGATTGATCTTTTTTTACTAATTAAAGTAAAAAAGATAATTAATTAGTATGATATAATATTTTAAAATTTAAATAATGAGGTTTTTATAATGAAAAAAATATTATTATTAGGATTAAGCTTATTATTAATGGTAGGATGTTCTAAACAATCAGCATCATTCATTATTGAGTAATGGCGTATTGATAATAGTACGATGTTATTTGTCTTTAATGATGATGGAACTTATTATTGGTATCGTGATGCTAGTAATTTAAAAGATGATTATTATTATGGTCAATATTTACTTTATGACCATGAAGCTGCTTTTAAAAAAGCTAGTGAAATTAGTGAAGTAAAAGATTTTAAAAAACAATATTATAATCAAGAAATAAATAAGAAATATTCGATTTTTTATGTCATAGAATTAAAAGAAAAAGGGGTAAAAACTAATTTAATAAAAGACTATCATATTCCTAGTAAAGCTAATTACTTATTGATGGCCTTAAATGATCAAAAAGATTATCTGCATAGCCTTAATTGGCAATCACAGAGTGTTTATAATTTAAGTAAAGAAAAATCTTAGGAGATGCCTAAGATTTTTGATTTATGATAAATCAATAAAGGTCTTATTTATTAAAGAATAAATTAGTTTATTGATTTGATGATGGGGGTATTTTAATTTAATGAAACTTTCATAGATATCTAATTGTGATTGATAGTATTCTTTTAATGAAGAAACATCTAAATTATCTGATTTATAATCAATGATATAGACTTCATCTTTAGTAATAACTAATAAATCAATAATCCCTTTTACTAAGTTATTATCTTGATAGAATGAGAAAGAATATTCTTGATAATAATCATTGTTTTTTATTAATGAAAACAAATCACTTTTAATAAAGCTTTCAATACCATCAAATATTTTATTACTTAAGTGATATTGGTTATGATATTTATTAAGATCATCCATAATATGAGGACTTTTAAAATCCAGAGCTTCCAAGATGTGATGAGTAATATTTCCTCTAGTAAAGGTATTAAAGTTTTTAATATTAGAGAAGTTTAATAACTGCTCTTGATGCTGAGATGGTCTAATATTGGTCATTTGATAATTAGTTAGTTTAGTTTCATATTGATGAAAAGCGATGGGATAAAGTGGGGTATGATATTGTTTTTGAGAATCTAATAATGTAAAATCATAGGGCTCCACACTAAATAAACGATGTTTATAAGTAAAGATTTCTTCATAGGCATCATTATCCATTTGATAACGTAAAGGAGCTCCACAATGATGTCTACTTAAGGCCATTATGAGTAAATCATTGATTGATTTACATTGGTTGACAACTTTTTTTGGTAATAACCAATCTTCTTCAATCTCGAGATAATCGATAATATTATAAAGATTATCGGAAGTATCATTTATAAAAAGATATAATTGTTTTTCAGCTCTGGTTAGGGCCACGTATAATAAACGTAATGTTTCAGCAATATTATTATCTTTAAATGAGTTTTTAACTAAGGGTTTAAACATGTTTTCTATTTTAAAGGTATGAGCATTATTATAGTAATCCATGATAATATTCTCTTGGAAAATAATTTCCCTACTAGTACGACTATTAAATTTAGAATTATCAAATACCATGACATAGGGAAATTGTAATCCTTTAGCTTTATGAATAGTCATAATATTAATAATATCGCCTTCTTTTGATATTGTTGAAGGAGTAGCATCATCCATTTTATCTTTAATATTCTTACTAAGATATAATAAGGTATTTTCTAGATCATAGGTATACAGAATATTTTCACTAATAATATTTTTAAAGTTTAAGATATTAATTTGAATCTTCTCATAGCGCGTTGAATTAACAAAGTAAGCTAAATAAGGGGTGGTATCATAAATATAATCGATTAATTCCAGCGGATTTAGTTGTTTTTTATGATTTAGTAAATCAATAATATTATGATAAATCGATTGATAGTTTGAATTTTTTAGTTTATGCCATAAATATTTACCTTCACATAGCGAAATAATAAATAAATCATTATCATTTAAATTAAAGAAATGAGAGGTTAAAACAGCTAATAATGAGATATCATCTTTAGGATTAACTAAAAATTTTAAAAGGGCAATAAGATCTTTTATTTCATAATTCTCATAAAAACCATTATTACTATGAAGTAAATAAGGGATATTATATTTATCAAGTTCATCTTGTAATAATTCAATATGGGTTCGATTACGAACTAAGATAGTAATATCTCGATAAGGAACATGCTGATTATGTAATTTAATAATTTCATTAGTAAGGGCTTTAGCAGTTAGAATATAATTCTCTTTGGTTGAAGGTTTAATCATAAGATCATAACTAATATTAGTAAAAACCTTAGTTTTATATAAGTAAGTATCATTATTTAAACTAGTGTTACCAAAATATAATTCTTGGTCACCTTCATAGTCAATACCTCCTAATTCTTTGGTAAAAAGATTCTTAAAGATATAATTCGCAAAATCTAAGACTTCATGGGTTGAACGATAGTTATATTTAAGATTAATTAGATAATTATTATTATCAGGTTGTTGATACTCATTATATTTTTCAATAAATAAACGTGGAGTAGCATTACGGAAACTATAGATTGATTGTTTTAAATCACCAACCATAAAGACATTATCATTACTAATAGCTTTAATAATCGTTTCTTGAATTAAGCTGGTATCTTGATATTCATCGATCATGATTTCTTGAAATTGTTTTTTAAGTTTCAAAGCCTTATCACTAAAAGAATTATCGCTCTGATAGAGGATTTTAATTAATTCTTGTTCTAAATCATTAAATTCTAATAAACCTTCTTCTTTTTTTATTGTTAATAAGATTTCATAGTATTCTTTAACGTAATCAATCATATTAATAGTAGCTTTATTGATATTGAAAAAGAGATATTTAAATTGATCTTCCTTGTAGAAATAATATTTTTTTAAGTTATCTTTGATAATATTTTTTATTGTATCATGATATATTTTAAGTAAATAATAATCATCAGTTTTACTTTCTCTAATCGTAAAAGAGCGATAGTTAGGTTGATAATTAATAAGAGCTTGGTGAATAGAAGCATATGATTTATTATCTAAACCATCTTTAATACTTTTAATAAGGTTTATTAAAGTATTAACATGTTCTTGGCGAGCTGGTTTAGCTACTACCCATTTCTCATAATTGGGGATTAACGCGCTGATTTGTTCAATCAATGATAGGGTATCATGATATAATAAATGACCTACTACTTGATAATTAAAGATATTAGTCTGTTTAATATTTAAGAGATGATTATTTTTGATATGATTAAAACCACCATTATTAATGATTTTATCCATATAAGAATCAATAATGGTATGCCATTTATTATTATTATCAACAACTGAAATAAAAGGTTCTCTTAATTCTTGATAATCTTTATGATCATAATATTTATTTTCTAAGATATTAAAAGCTTTGGCTTTAATACTATCTTTAATAAGATCCGGAATGATATTTATTTCATTATCAAAAGATAAAGTTGCACCACTCTCTTTTAGTAAACGAAGACATAATGAATGAAAAGTTGAAATATAAGCTTCACTTAATAAAGATAATTGTTTATTAATATGGTCTTGATCTTGTTTGATATTCTTTTTTAAAGCTATTTCAAGTCGTTCTTTTAATTCAGCTGCAGCAGCTTCAGTAAAGGTTACAACTACTAAATCGGTAATATTAAGGCGATCATTAATTATTTTACGAATAATTCGTTCAATCATTAAACTAGTTTTACCACTACCAGCTGAAGCACTTACTAAGATATTGTTATGTTCAAGCATAATGGCTTGTTTTTGTTCTTCATTATAATAACTAGGAACTTGATATTTATTCATCATCTTCACCGCCTATATAAACATAATTTTCATGATAACGACAAATGTAATTTAAATTACAATATTGGCAGACATTATAGCTTGTTTGTTTGTTAGGGTAAATCGGAAATGAAGCAGTATTATAAGCATTAATTAATTTATTAAAATGTTCTTCAATAAAATAATTATTAGTTTCTTTATTTATTAATATAGTAGTGGCTTGATTAGTAATTTTTTTACTATTCTTAATCATTTCATTATCACTTAAACCAGTAAAACTAACTTTGTCGATCTCAATATTATTAAAATCAAAATCAGCACTATTGATACTAAGATATTCTGGTTTGAGACTACAGTATAAACTAGTATCAATATTATAATTATTTTTTTTCATTAAATATAAATAGAGAGCTAGTTGATTATCAATACCACAATTAGTCCAATTGGTATGAAAAGCTTTATGGCCAGTCTTATAATCGATTACTAAATAATCTTTTTTATTGTTCATAACACAATCAATAATACCTTTAATACTTACTTTTAAAGAAGATTCATGAGTATACTTAGTTAATAAGCGGTATTCTTGCATATCTTTAGTAAGGGAATAATCAGTTAGATCTTTTAATAATGAAGAATATTGTTGATAATTAAAGAGATATTTATTAAAAATAGTAATAATATCCTTTCTAAGAATGGTATGTTCAGCACTAGTTAAGTGATATTTATCAAATAAAGGATTGATATTATCGTTTAGTATTTTTTGGATCATATCATCAGTAGTAGTCTTGTTATTAATTAATGAATTATTAATATTCTCAATGATGGTATGCATAGTTGTCCCAATGATACGATAATCAAATTGATCAGGTTCTTGGGGTTTAATAATATTATTAATAAAATATTTATAAGGACATTCACCAAAATTATCTAAGGAAGAAGTCGAGATAATTAATTCATTATTAATACTCTTAATTAAAAGCTTATGGTCTAATTGACCAGATGTTTCTTGATAAGTTATAATCGCATTTTGATTAAGATAATGTTTAAAAACAGGATTAATTATAGTATTATCATGGTTTTGTTTGGTTGCTAGGAAATGAGCTAGTTTTTGGGATTTGTTGTCAAAGCTTAACATTGAGTAATATATATGCAAGTTATTAGTTAGCTGCGACAAGTAATGTTCTTGTTTATGATGAAGAAGATTATCATAATATTGATTATTAATTAAGTCAGGACTAATTGATAATCGCTCTTCAGTACTCAATAAAAAACTCGCTTTTTTAGCAACGAGCTTTTTCATACTACCATCAATAATCCAGACATTATTAAAAGAAAGAGCTAAGAAATCATTACCAGCAATAATTAAAGAGGCATCTTGATAAGAAGAATGATCTTGAAGTTGATTTGTTAGAGGATGAATTAATAGTTTTAATAATAAAGAAGAATCGATGTTATTAAGATGATAGAGATTACTAAATAATTTATTTAAGTAATTTAATTTAAAAAAATCATGATAAGCTAAAGTATGATAAAGTTTCTCTAGTAAGGCTTGATAGGGTAATGATTGATATTCCTCACTGAATTCATGATAAAGCTTATTAAAATTAATTTGTTTATTATTAAGATTAGGTTTAATAAGATTAGTACTAATGCCGATATTATTTAATTTATTATTAAGGTATGATCTTAGAATATCATCATCACAAATAACAAGACCTTGGTGTTGTTTATTTACGACTTCATATATGAAACTATCAACCATTTTAATATTATTATCTATTTCATAATAATGATAGTTAGTATTAATGTTCTTTTCTATTTCAATAATCGTACTTTGTGAAGCTAGTGATGATAACAATTGATGATGAACAGGGTAAAAATCCTCATTACTAAGAATGATAATCTTATCATAATTAATATTAAGGTTAGTAAAAGTTTGTTGTGAGGTCTTAAGATATTGACCATAATCATCATATTTAAGCATCTCTTTTTGATATTCAAGATTAGAATGAATAAACTCTTGTTCAAGTTGATATAATTCATTAATAAAATTAATTTTACAAGCATACTGATGATTAGTAGCTTGCAGATTTTGATGAATGGTAAGCTTGGCCAGTAAGCTATCATTTTCATCAACAACAAGATTATTATCTTTTAAAACTTGTTGATAAAAGTTATCAATACTCAAAAAAACAATATTACTTAAAAAAGGTTGTTCTTTAAGAATAGTTGTTAAAAGTAGGTTATGATATTTATGAGGTAAAATAAAAACAATTTTCTCTTCATTTTCATTTCTTAAATATTTTTTGAGATTATCAATCAGCATAAGTCATGGCTCCTTTAGGTAATTGTAACATAACTAGTGACATTATTGATGTTATAATAAATTAATTATTTAATAAAGCGATCATTATATCTAATACGATAAGAATGAATCATACTAGCTGATTGGAGAGTCCGAATATTAATCCCTGTTAACAGCTCAAATTTATTTAAACGATAATTTAAAGTATTACGATGAATATATAAATCTTTCGATGTTTGCGTTATATTTAAATTATTATCAAGAAAGACAAAGATGGTTTTACTTAGTTCTTCATCAACACGAGCAAAGAACTCATAAAATTGGTCGATAAGTTCTAATTCATCATTAGTGACAAAACAATAATAAACAAGACCACCAGCATCATAAACCTTGCAATAAGTATTAAGGAAAAATTCTTTAATAATGTTATTGATATTAGAAAAAATACCATGATTAACATAGAGAATTGATAAATCGGTTTTTAATTCATTTGAAAATTGGGCGAATACATGGTTATAGTTAAAAAGCTCATTGTATCTTTCAAAACTTTCATTAATGAATAAAATATCTTCAAAGATAATGGTTATATCGATAATATTTGGATTATTTAAATTAAGATATTTGATTAATAACTCTCTTTTTTCTGGATTATTAGACCAAATATAAACTGATCTTTTCATAAAATCACCATCTTCATTATATCATATTACTTTAAAAATTAGCTATTTTTATCGTAAAAAACGTTAAATCATTAACTTTTTTGTTATTATTTAAAGAATATTTTATTTTTTTAATAATTCATCATAATCATATTATTTCATAACTATTGTTCTTAAAGATATAACGCTAACCAATTAATATTGCTTAATAATGTATCTTTATAATTATATTATTGTTAAAAAATATTAATTAGTGTATAAATATCAAATAATACCTGTTAATTAGTGCATTATTTATTTTCATATGTTAGAATACTTTATATATTTTATAAAATAATTTTATTATATTTTAAGTATGATAAAGGAGGTTGTTTATTTTGAAAGTAAAGGGTTTAAACATTATAAAAACAGGTATTTTAATAGTACTATGCAGTTTTGTCCTGTTTTTTAATTTTAACTTAAAAGCTTTAACTGGTGAAGGTGATATTACTTATCAAGGTGGTTACAATAATACTAATCAAATTGATCCTTTTAAAGGTAATGATGGTGCTAATATTAGCGGTAGTAAAGAAGCTACTACTTTAGTAGATGATAAATCAAATATTACTTTTTCCTTTCCGGCAGCTAATTACAAAGAAGAATATGATTTAGTATTAGTGGTAGATGGTACTAATTCATTTGTGCCTTTAGCTGAGAACGTTAATGATTTTTTAAATGATATGGCAACTAATCTAGCAAGTCGTAGTAATGTTAAATTAAATGTCGGTATCGTTAGTTATGGAACGGTTTCCTATGATACTTGGAGTAATGGAACAGGTCTAGCATGGATGATGTTTAGTAATTGTATTAAAAATGGTTCTTGTTCAGGGGTTTCAGCGATGTTACCGAGTGAATATCAACCATTAATCAATAATTTGCGGCCAATACCTACTTTTCCTACTTCAATGAATGGTCCTCATTCAGAAATGTATCGTTATCTATTAGGAAGTAGTAGTGGTCTAGTCGAACTATCAAGCTCAACTAATCCTACTGATCCAACTAGTGCTCCATATTTGTATAACGAAATTATGAGTAATGGTAGTGATTATGCGATTACTGCTTTATTAACTTATGTTGATGTCGTTTGTGATATTACTTGTTCAGGACAAGAAGCTACTTTAAAGAGTACGCTTAATTATCAAATGGGGGCAAGTGTTATTGGGACTAATTTAGAAGCAGGAGTTAAAGCGGGTAAAGAAATGTTGGCAACTGGTGATGCTGATAATGAAAATAAATTTTTAGTAGTCATCACTGATGGTGGGACTTATTATTGGAATGCTAGTGGTAGTGATGATGCTCAACAATCATTATCCCAAGGTTTATGGAATGGTTTTGCCCAGTGGGGCAATGGTAATGCCAATGATTTCAATAAAACTAATCCAGCTTTTTTAGACTATTCGGGGTTTAAAGATTTTATGGATAATAGTGGTGTCAAGAGTGATACTTCTTCACAGATGACTATTGCTGAATATCAAGCTTGGCGTAATAATAATAGTCTTAACTATAGCAGCTTCTTAGCAAGTAATGTCAATAGTGCTGCTTATCCTTTCTTTGCTTTAGAAAAAGGAATTGCTCATGCAACAATGCAGTTTGATGATTATATTGATAATGAAGCTGGCCGATTAGTTGTCTTAGGTACTCTATATAATGCTTCATGGCATCCTCCAGGAAGTAATGTCTATGCTTTAACCGACGGTTTTCGCGATTATTTAGCATCATTAAGTGATTCTTATTATACGATTAATGATAGTACCCAATCGGCCGATATCGGTGATGCTTTTGATTCAATAGTTAATCAGTTATTTTATATGATTAATAAAGGAACATTAGTTGATACTATTGGTAAAGAGTTTGATGTTGTACTTAATTCATCAACATTAAATGTGAATGATATTAGAATTAGTCTTGATGGAACGGACTTAACAAGTGCTATTGATAGTAGTAATCAAAATCAAATTAATTATGGAACCATTGGTAGTGATGGTTTGTATCCTTATGTAGTAACCTATACACCTGGTACTAGTGAAAAAATAACACTTCAAATAAATGTGCCAATTGACACATCACAACAATTGAAGATGCATTATCAAGTAAAGCTTAATCGTAATAATAGTAGCGAAGGTTGGCATAAAGATGTTAAATTAAATGAGAGTGCTATTATTGATTATCAAAATAGTGATAATGAACCAGGAAAAGCTAATTTTCCAATACCTTTAACTAAGTATTATATTCCTTATCATTATCAGATAACTTATGAAGCAAATGGTGGTAAAGGAACATTAACTGATAATAATAGTCCTTATTTAGAAAATAGTTCAGTTATCGTTTTAAGTAATAAAGATCAAATTACTAGAGATGGTTATACTTTTATAGGATGGAATACCAAGAGTAATGGTAAAGGAATTACTTATCAAGCAAATCAAGAATTTATTATTGAAAATAATATGACTTTATATGCGATGTGGCAAAAGAATAAAGCTGGTGAAGATAATAAAGAAATTGATAACAAAAATAAAGATAAGAAAAAATTTCCTCCTTCAGGAAATGAATATCTTGTTTATAGTATTGGACTAGGAATAATTAGTATGATGGGACTAGTAATTCTAAAAAAAGAATAGGAATTAATATATAGTAAAAGAGTGCGATAAGCATTCTTTTTTTTGAGAAGATTCCATATAATTGCTCAAATGAAACTTAAGTATGGCAAATAACTGATAATAAAGAAAAGTAAAATCTTGAAAGACAAAACGATATAAATATGTTATTATGATTATATTAGTGTATTCAGTAGTTCTTTCTTCATCACAATATCATTACCGCTGATGTAATGAATTCTTAACTTACTGGCTAATTGTTCACTAATATGTTTGGTGAACATAAAGTGTGATGATAATCCATCATACTTTTTTCTTGAGCTCAAATGAATAATTAACTAGGACATCAATTAATTGAGTGTACTACTTCGAATTTCAATTCAAGTCAATTCAAGATTTGATAAAATTTTAAGATATCGCTTGCAATATATTGGAGAACATGCTATTATTATTAAGCATTTTTAATGGCCTGTTGGTGAAGCGGTCGAACACACATGCCTTTCACGCATGCATACATGGGTTCAAGTCCCATACAGGTCACCAATTTAAAAGATAACCCCTACAACACTAGGGGTTTTTTTATTGTCATGAATTGATGATTTTTTATAAGTTTATTGATGGTTAAAGTGATTTTTTATTAGCATTATTTTTACATTATAAAAAAATGATTTATGTTGTTACAATACTAATAGTTATGGTTTATTATTTATTTATCTAATTATTGGCAATTATGTTGACATTGATTAACGATTGCTTTAATGTATTAACAATAATATCAATTATTCATTATTCATTGCATTAAAACCTTTACAATTATATGAATAAAATTAGAGCACAAAAGGAGCAAAACTATGCAAAATCTAGAAAAATATTTAATTGAAAATGAGACATTACCAAAAATAAAGAAGTTTGCGAATTTAGGAGGCAAAGAACTTTTTAATAAAAAACTAAAATACTTAGTTAATCTAGCTGAAGAAGAAAAATGGAATCAAACCGATATTCATACTAATGAGGAAAATTCGACGATATTTTATTATATTCTACATACTTTTGATCGCTGCTTTGATCAAAATAAAATCTTCATTACCGAAGATGAAACCAATGCTTATTTTAATACAGGGTTAATGACTAAAAAGGGTGAAGAAATTATTGGAAAATTTATTAGAAATAATTTTCATGACCCGTATGATGTTAATAGTAATTATTGGTTTTTTAAAGAATTTATTTTAGATAATAGTCGTTCTTTTATGGATGAATGTAATATTAAACTAGAGATTGCCACTTATTTTGATGATTTTAATGAATTATACTTTAATCCTAACCTAGATATTGTGATCAACTTTGAACATATCTATAAAGATAACTATGAACGATTACCAAATGAATTACAATCAATGGAAATCGAAATTGCTAAATATGTTTTTGAAGGTTATTTAAATTTTACTAAGAAGAAAATTATGAGAAATAATCGTATTCCTGTTCCCCAATTCTATAAAAATAAAATTATGTTCTTAATACCAGTTCGTGTCTTTGATAGTAAGACGATTGTCATTGCCTTAGAAAAAATTAATGATACTTATCGTGGTAATACGATTCTTTCAGTAGGAATGGCTTACAATTGTGCTCGATTACTTTATAAACCAGAGAGTGATTGGCTTTTAAATTCTTTTATTAAATAGCTTTTAATAATCGATCTAAATATTTGATTTTCTTTACATATTCTTCTATTTGTATTATAATTTAAGTACAGAAGCAAACCATATAAGACATGAATAATATTAATTTTTAAAAAATGCTTCTCTATAAAAATTGACAAGTTATACATGACAATTTATAAAGGCTTTCACCTATAATCGTGAAAGCTTTTTAGTTATATATATAATTAAATTAATTAAAAATGATAAATATATTTTATTGATAAGTTGCTTGTTAGTGAATATTTTAGTATAATAAGTAGATAAAAGTAGGAGGATGATGTAAGTGATTAATATTTTAAATTCAATTTTATTGATTGTTGGCGTTTTACTAATAATCGTTGTTATATTACAACCAGCTAAAACTGAGAATGCGGCCGGTTCAATGAGTGGAAGTGGTGTGCAAGTATTTGCTCAATCAAAAGAACGTGGTGCTGAATTAGTATTTAAACGCATGACTGTTATTTTAGGGACATTGTTATTAGCAATTCCAGTAATAATTGCATTACTTAGTAAATAAAAGGCATAAGCCTTTTTTTATATAGGGGGGAAATTATGTGTTAAGAGAAATAATCTTTAAAATATTAAATGATAATCATTATTCACCAATGAATTATCAACAACTGGCAACCATTATCTTACGTAATACCGATGAGTTTGATTTAAATATGATTTATAAAGAATTGGTTCTTTTAGAAAATGAACATTTAATTATGAGAGTTAAGCATGATAATATTCAAAGTATTGCCAGATTAGGTCTTAAATTAGGTATCATTGAAATAAAAGCTAAAGGTTTTGGATTTGTTAAAGTGGATGATGATACTCCTGATATCTTTGTCAGTCGCAAGAATATTAATGGAGCGATAGAAAAAGATTTAGTCTTAGTTGAAATAACTGATGAAAAGAAACATGAAGGTATTGTTTATAAAGTTATTGAACATAAATTAGGTCTTATTGTAGGGGTACTTCATAGTCGTAAGAATAATACCTTGGTTGTTATACCCGATAATAAGAATTTGAATTTTGAAATAAAAATAAATAATAAACATACTTTAGGAGCTAATACTGGTTATAAAGTAGTTTGTTATATAACTGATGTTGATCAAAAGCATGGTCTTATTTATGGTAAAATCAAACATGTTATTGGGCATATGGATGCTGTTGATATTGATGTAATAAGTATTGTTTATGAATATGGTTTTGAAGTTGATTTTAGTAAGACAGCTCTTCATGAAGCTAAACAAGCCCAAAGTAAACTTATCAGTAATAAGGGTCGCAAAGATCTGCGTTCTTTAGCTTTTATTACTATTGATGGGGCTGATGCTAAAGATTTAGATGATGCTATCTATGTTGAAAGAGATCAGGATAATAACTATGATTTATATGTTAGTATTGCTGATGTTTCTTATTATGTTGAAGAAAAGTCTACTTTAGATCAAGAAGCTTATTTACGAAGTACTAGTGTTTATTTAACAAATAAAGTTGTACCAATGTTACCCTTTCAAATCTCTAATGAAGTCTGTTCTTTACAGCCTGATGTTGATCGCTTAACCATGACTGCTCAGATGAAAATAAATGAACAAGGACAATTGCTTGATTATCAAATATATGAAAGTATTATTAATAGTAAGCATCGTCTTACTTATGATCAAGTTAATCAATTTTATAATAATAATCAGAAACAATTAAATAACTTAAAAGATATTAATGAGATGTTATGGGATATGTTATCATTATCGAAAATAATTAGAGATCAAAAAATTAAAAATGGTTATATTAATTTTAATATTGCTGAACCTAAAATTATCCTTAATAGTAAGGGTAAAGCAATCAATGTTATTAATCGTGATCGAGGACTTGCCGAAATGATGATTGAAGATTTTATGGTTAGAGCTAACGAAGTAGTAGCTGAACATTTTTATTGGTTAGATGTGCCCTTTTTATATCGAGTTCATGATAAACCAAATATGGATCGTTTAAGTGATTTAGTAATATTTGCGAAAAGTCTTAATATTAATTATCATTTAAATAAAGATAATGTTACTAGTCATGATATTAATCATTTTCTTGATAAAATAAATATCAATCAGGAAACTCATTTTCTTGATAAACTCTTATTAAGAACAATGGCTAAAGCATGTTATCAACCTGATAATATTGGTCATTTTGGACTAGCAAGTCCTTATTATACTCATTTTACCTCACCGATTAGACGTTATGCTGATTTAATTGTTCATCGTTTAATTAAAACTTATCAAAATCCTAAGATTTTAAATGATGAAAAGATCTTGAATAAGAAATATGAAAAATTAGTTACTATTGGAGAACATATCTCGAAAAAAGAACGCGATGCGATTGATGCTGAGCGACGTGTTGATGATATTAAAATGGCTGAATATATGAGTGATTATCTAGGTGAAGTTTTTGAAGGAACAATTAGTTCGATAACTAGTTTTGGTTTTTTTGTTAGTCTTGATAATAGTGTCGAGGGTCTAGTTCACATCAGTACTTTAAAAGATCAAAATTATTTATTTGATAAAGACTATCATTGTTTAAGAGGGCAACGTACTAATGTGATTTATCGGATGGGTGATCAACTTAAAGTACGCCTCATAAGAGCTAGTATTAAAGAAGGAAAAATTGATTTTGAATTATTTAAATAAAAATAGAGGAGTTTATTATGGAATTAATTAAATTAATTATTATTAGTATTGTTGAAGGGTTAAGTGAATTTTTACCTATTTCTTCAACTGGTCATATGATTATTATTTCAGATTTATTACAATTAGAAAGTACTCATTTTCTTAAGTTGTTTTTAATAGTTATTCAAGTTGGAGCTATTATGGCTGTGGTTGTTTTATATCGGAAAAGATTATTAAATACTGTAAGATTAGAAAATATTAAACCTGGACAAGTAGGCTTTAATTTCTGGTTAAAAATATTTATAGCGATTATTCCAGCTGGTATCATAGGAGTACTTTTTGATGATATTATTGAAGAACACTTCATGAATTCCATTACAGTTGCTTGTGCTCTAGTAATTGGGGGAATCTTTATGATTATCACTGAAAATAAATTTCGTAATCATGCTCAGGTTAATGATGTTGATGATATAACATTTAAACAAGCCTTTATCGTGGGAATATTTCAATGTCTAGCGATTCTTTTTCCAGGATTTTCTCGTTCAGCTGCTTCGATTATTGGGGGCTGGATTATGGGCTTTTCAACAGTAGTGGCTGCTGAGTTTTCTTTCTTCCTAGCAATTCCAACAATGTTATTGGGATCGGCTTATAAATTATTAAAATATCAAGAAACGATTACTAGTCTTCAATACTTCTATATTTTTATTGGTTTATTAGTGGCATTTGTGATTGCTTATATTGTTATTGAGAAATTTATGAATTTCTTACAAAAAAAACCGATGCGTATTTTTGCTTTATATCGTTTTGTTGTTGGTTTTTTCTTATTAATAATGTTTTTATGCTAATTAATTAACCATAAATAATATTTTTATTATAAGGCTTATCTTCTGATGATGATTTAATAATTATCAGTATCTTTTATAATTAGATTTTATAAGAATAATAACTTTAAAATATTTAATTATTTTTTAGTAATATGGTATAATACTAGATAGTTATGGGGGAGTGCCTATGTTTGAAGCAATAAAATGCTTTGTTAAAGAACATGTTGATAATCGACAATATATATGGAAATTAGCTGTTTCTAGTGCTAAAGAAGAAACAAGAAAAACCACTTTAGGTATGTGGTGGAACATCATCAGAGACATTGTCTTTTTTGTAACCTATGGAATGTTTATGATTGTAATTAGAGGGGGAAGAAATAATTTAATTGATGGAATGCCTGGTTTATTCTATTTATTTACTGGTTTAGTAGCTTGGTATTTGATAAATGATAGTTTAACCCAAGGAGTTCGTTGTATTATTAAAAATAAGGGTATCTTTACTAAAATTAAATTTCCAATTTTAGTTATTCCAACAATTGAAACAATTGCTTTATTTATTAAGAGAATTTCTACTTTTATTTTATTATTCTTCTTATTAGCATTTATCTGTATCTTTTTTAAGTTTACGCCAAAAGTTAATATCTTTGGATTATTATATTCATTAGTATCATTATTTATTTTTGGGGTTGTCTATAATGTTTTAATGAGTGGCTTCTTTACAATATCAAAAGATTTTCGCGAATTATATAAAGCCATCATGCGCGTTCAATTCTATTTTGTTCCGATTTTTTGGTCAGCTTCTCATGATTTAGTAAATTTGGGAGTGCCACACCGCGTTATTACTATTATTAATAATTTACCTTTTATTCATTTAATAAACAGTTTTCGCTACTCATTATCATTGGGAAGTTTTCCTCGTTTATATAGTATTGGTATCTTTTGGTTTATTGTCTTAATAATGTTTGTGGTTGGAGCATTTATTCAATTTAAATTAAGAAGAATCTATGCAGATTTTATCGGATAGTGGTGATGATATGAGTAATGATACAGTTATTGAATTAAAAAATATTAGAAAAATATTTAGATATTTTAAAAAAGATTATAAAGTATTTCAATGGTTATTTACCAAAAAAGGTTATACTAAAGAATTTAAAGTTTTAAATGGTATTAATTTACAAGTTGACAAAGGTGAAATAGTTGGGATTTTAGGAAAGAATGGGGCTGGAAAATCAACTTTACTTAAGATTATTTCTAGTATCTATTTTCCAACTAGTGGGATAGTTAATATTAATGGGACGATTGCTTCTTTAATTGAATTAGGGGCTGGTTTTAATAGGGAATTAACTGGTCGTGAAAACATTTATTTTAAAGGAACTTTATTAGGGCTTGATAATGCTTATATTGATAATATTATTGATGATATTATTGATTTTGCGGATATTGGTGATTATATGGATATGCCTTTAGGAACCTATTCTTCTGGGATGTCAGCTCGTTTAGGATTTTCTTTAGCCGTCAATGCCGATGCTGATATTCTGATTATTGATGAGGTCTTT
>JAITPW010000022.1 GCA_031289255.1 Bacilli bacterium | reverse complement strand
ATCCTTTTCATTATCGTAATTCAATTAAATTACCATTCTTTAATTCTAATGATAAGCTATCAATAGGTATTCATTTTCGTAATACTAATCACTTTGTTTATTTAAATGATTGTATTATTCAAGAAGAAGCTATTAATCAAACAATCAAATCATTATTAGCAATTCTTGATAGCTATCGTTATAAAGCTTATGATAAAAAAACTAAATTAGGATTAAGATATTTATTAATGAGATCTTTTAATGAAGAAATTATTATTACCTTAGTAACGGGTAAGAATACTAGAATTATTGATGATGCTTTAGATGAGATTATGAATATCAATAATGTTGTATCTATTAATCAAACGACTAATACTAAAGGTACTAATGAAATCATTGTTGAACCGATTAAGAATTTAAGAGGAAAGAAAAGTATAAATGTGAAATTTAATAAATTTACTTATAAATTAAGCAGTGATTCATTTTTTCAATTAAATACTAAACAAGCTATTAAATTATATGATTTAGTTAAAGAATACTTAGGAAATAATAATAATAAAGTTCTTGATTTATATTGTGGCATTGGTTCAATAACTAATTATGTTAGTGAATGTGCTCAAGAATTAATAGGAATTGAAATTAATAATAATGCTATAAAAGATGCTAAAGAAAATTCTAAGAAACATCGTATTACTAATACTAAATTTGTTTGTGGTGATGTGGAAGAAAAGATTAAGACATATGCTAAGAATAAAGATGTAGATGCGATAATCGTCGATCCTCCTCGTACTGGTTTAAGTGATTTAAGTATTGAATCAATTATAAAAACTAAAGCTAAGAAACTTATTTATGTTTCATGTAATCCTTCAACCCTAGGTAAAAATCTAGAAGTATTATTAAATTACTACGAAATAAAAAAACTTTCCATTATTGATATGTTTCCTAATACAATGCACGTTGAGACAGTAGCATTGCTTACAAGGAGGAAGTAGAGTAGGGCTATAAAATAGTTGATATAAAGGTCTTTGCTAATAATCGAGATTTTAGGTGAGATGTGGGTTTTCCTCTAAAATCTCATTTTTTTTGTTTGTTTAGAAACATATTAAATAATTTAGAATTTATAGGGTTGAACTATAGAATTATTTTAGTTATATGTTATAACTGTAAAGCAGATGATAATTCAAAAAAAAATCTACTTAATAAGTAGTTGTATCTATGGCTATATGTACATACCGAGAAAGGAAGTATGTAGTGTGACAGCGAAAATAGAAATTTCAGAACGAATTGTAAATGAGTATTTTTTATGTGGTTATGAAGAAGAGTATTTAGATTTTTGGAATATGATATTTTGATATCATAATTTTCTGATAGTTATTCATTATAATGTTGGAAATTAAATCCATAATAAATTTCTTAATACAATTTCATTATTTCTAATTTAATACTGTTTTCAATTTTTTTAACTGTTTCTCTTAAATGGTTTTTATGTTTGAAAATTCTTGGCAATATTTATTATAACCAATAATCATTCTATTAACTCTCCTAATGCAAACATTGAGTTTCTTAGTAACACGATACTTGTTTATCTATTTCTCAACTAAGTTTTTGATTACATCATATTTTATATTCTCATTCATTGTTAATTCAATTCCTTTCATTATTACCACCTCACAAATATCTGGGAAATTTTAAAAAGATAATACTTAAGACATTATCATAGGTTAATCAGATTATAATGACTAATTGTTATAAATAATTGATAATGAGGATTATTTAGTATATAATTTAGTAAACATATGTTTATTTTAAGGAGAGATGTTAGAGCATAATACTAAAGAGAAAATATTATTAGCTTCTTTAAAACTTTTTGCTCTAGCCGGTTATGAAGGGGTATCGTTTCAAAATATAACCGATAAACTGCATATTACTAAAGGAGCATTATATCGACACTATAAAAATAAACAAGAGATTTTTGATAGTATAATCATGAGAATGAATGAACTTAATGCTAATATGGCGATTGATTTTAATATTTCAATGGTTGATTTAAAGACTAATAATGATGAAGCTACAAATAAAGCTATAAGTTTTATAAAATAGTACAGTTTAAAAATGTTTGTTTATTGGACTAATGATGAGTTTGCTAGTAATTTTAGAAGAATGATGAGTATTGAACAATATCGATGTCATAAAATAAGAATCTTACTAAATAATTATCTTACTGGTGGTATTATTGGTAATGCTAAGAGCTTAATTAATAGTTTTATCAATAATACTATAAATGAAGATAAAGATATTGAAATATTAGCTTCAGAATATTTTTCACCTATTTATATGTTAATGGGGTTATCTGATACAACTAATCAAAAAGATGTTTTATTAAAAAAAGTAGAAAAACATATTGATTATTACTTTGAAAAATTATTGATTTGAGGGGATAAATAGTGGCTAAATTTTATAAAGTTATATTTATTGGTATAATTACGACTATTTTTTGAATATTTTTTCAATTATTAATTCCTAGTACCTCTCAAAATATTTTAGCACCTAGTCAATTTGTTCTTAAAGGAACATTACCTATCTATTTTATGATTTATGGAATAATTGTTTACAGTATTATAACTGGTTTATTTTTACTGATCCAAAATGGTTTTAAGGGTAATAAATTAAGTAAAGGTATTAAATATGGCTTATTATTAAGTATAATTTGGATGGTTTATTTATTAGAACCATTACCTCATGCAAAATCATTTTTATCTGATAACTTTGCTTATATCATAGCTGATGGGCTATCTTTACTAATTCTTGGTATTCTAGCGAGTTATTTATTATTTGATACTAATAAAACGATTAAGAAGGATATTAGCTTTAAATTAAATGATTATTTTATCATCATCTTTATAAGTATAATCTTTGTACTTGGAAGATTAGTATTATATAATTTTCTTGATATTTATTCTTGTTTTGAAAGTAATACAGTTATAACAATGTTGTGGTGTATCTTAGTTGGGATTGTTGTTACTACTGTAATATTAATATTGATAAAAAAGAGTAATTTAAAAAGAGGATTATTAATTTTTATCATCAATTTAGTATTATTTAATGGTTTTATGGTTTTATTTTTTGATATGAGTCATTTACCTTTAGGATGGTATGATTTATTGTTTAGAACTTTAATTGATATTATTAGTATTAGCTTAGGTATGATATTATCTTCCCAAATGGATATTACAAAAAAGTTGAAATCTTAATTTAAGAATTCAACTTTTTATTTATAAATATTTATTTTTTTTGTAATTCATAATCGCGATTGATACTATCTTGGATAGCTTTCATTATTTTCCCAGTAAAGGCATCATTTTCTAATGAAGTTATTCCTGCAATAGTGGTTCCTCCTGGTGAACAGACACGATCAATCATTTCAAAAGGATGTTCTTCAGTTTCAAGAAGCATTTTAGCACTACCATAAACAGCTTGTGCAGCTATTTTAACAGCTTGTTCTTTATTTAAGCCATTTTTTAAAGCAGCTCGAGCAATGGCATCAATAAAGAGATAAGTAAAAGCAGGGGAACAACCAGCTATAGCTGAATAGGTTGGAAAATCTTTTTCTTCAATAAGGTAAGTTTTACCAATACTATTAAAAAGATTTAAGACAATATTTTCTTGATTTTGATTAACTGCTTTATTCCAGGTAATACCTGCAGCCCCTTCTTGAACAACAGCATTGATATTAGGCATTACTCTAACAAGAGGAATATCTTTAGAAATAACTTCTTCAATATCGCTCATATTTACGCCAGCAGCAATTGATATAATAGTTTTATTATCATTTAAATAAGGTTTAATTTGTTCAAGAACCCCTTTAATATGATGAGGTTTTACTGCTAATAAAATATAATTAGATTTTGCAACTAATTCTTCATTGGTTTCACATTTGTTGATATTGAACTTATGAGCAAATTTAGTCATTTCATGAGGGAATATATTATAACAATAAATATCATTATTATCTAAAAAATGTTTTTTTAGTACTCCTTCAACAATCGCTGTCGCCATATTTCCTGTACCGATAATTCCTAATTTCATAATCATCATCCTTCTTTTTTCTATATTATAGTTTTTTATGAAGAATAATTCAATAAAGTTGAGGTTTTTATTTCATTATGTTAGTATATTATAAATGTAGGAGGCTTGATAATATGTATAGTTTTAAAAGTGATTATAGTGAAGGATGTCATCCCCGTATTTTAAAAACAATGGTTTCTAGTAATCTATTACAGAGTGATGGTTATGGATTAGACATTTATTCGCAAGAAGCAATCAAAATATTAAAACAAAGATTAAATTATGAAAATATTGATATTCATTTTATTTCGGGAGGAACGCAAACTAACCTTTTAGCAATAGCGACCTTTTTAAGAGCTCATGAAGCAGTTTTGGCGACTTATGAAGGTCATATCTATGCTGATGAATGTGGTTCAATTGAAGCTACCGGACACAAAGTAGTACCTGTCCATAGCGACAATGGTAAAATTAGTGCAGCGATGATTGAAAAGGCTTTAATTGATCATAGTGATCCCTTTGATGTGAAAATAAAATTAATATATATTTCTAATGTTAGTGAAGTAGGGACTATTTATACCAAAAAAGAGTTACAAGAATTAAGAACTTGTTGTGATAAAAACGATTTATTATTATTTATGGATGGAGCTCGTTTAGGAAGTGCTTTAACTTCAACCATCAATGATGTATCTTTTATCGATTTATGTCATTTCTTTGATGCCTTTTATATTGGTGGAACTAAAAATGGTGCCTTGTTTGGTGAAGCTTTAGTTATTGTCAAAGATGATTTAAAACCTGACTTTAGATATGCTTATAAACAAAGAGGGGCTATGTTAGCAAAAGGTAGATTGTTAGGAATTCAATTTTATGAATTATTTAAGGATAAATTATATTTAGACCTAGCCAATCATGCTAATAAAATGGCGATGATAATTAAGGAAGCTTTTTTAAAAAATAATTATCGTTTATTATATGATTCATATAGTAATTTACAATTTCCGATTATTCCTAATCATTTATTAAGTAAATTCAGTGAAAAATATTATTTTAATATTATTAAAAAAGTTGATGATAATAATACAGCTGTTCGCTTTGTAACTTCATGGGCAACTACTGAAGAAATAGTAAAGGAATTAGTAAATGATATTTCATTAATAAAATAAATTAAAAGCTAATTGATTAACAATTAGCTTTTTATAAGAAAAGAGGAATGATTGATGCCTGAATTACCAGAAGTAGAAACAGTTGTTCAAACATTAAGAAGAATGATAATCAATAAAAAGATTATTAAAGTTGAAGTATTCTGGAATAATATTATTGATAAAATAACCGTAAAAGATTTTAAAGATATGATTAAGAATCAAAAAATTAATGAGATTACTCGTTATGGTAAAGTTCTTATTTTTGAATTAGATAATTATTATTTATTATCTCATTTACGCATGGAAGGAAAATATTTTTATGATAATAAATATATTAAAGACAAACATTCCCATGTTATTTTTTATTTTGATGATAATACCTTTTTAAGATATTATGATACTAGAAAATTTGGTAAAATATCTCTTAGTAAAAAAGATGAGTTATTTAATCATCCTTTTCTCAATAAGATGGGACAAGAACCATTTGATATTACTAAAGAAAATCTATACCAAAAGATTCATCATAAAAATATAGCTATTAAAACAACTCTTTTAGATCAACATATTATCGCTGGTCTAGGAAATATTTATGTTGATGAAGTTCTCTTTTTAGCAAAGATTCATCCTGAAACTAAATCATCATTAATAAGTATTGAACAATGTCAATTAATTATCGATAATGCAATTGATGTTTTAAATAAAGCGATTGCTTTAGGAGGAACGACGATAAGATCATATACTTCTAGTTTAGGAGTAAGTGGAAGATTTCAGAATGAATTAAATGTTCATACTAAAGCCAATCAACCATGTCCTATTTGTCAACAACCAATCATCAAAATAAAAGTTAATGGAAGGGGAACATACTTATGTTTAAATTGTCAAAAAAAATTATTGGAATAACTGGTAATATTGCTAGTGGAAAAAGTCTAATAAGTGATTATTTAAATGATTTAGGTTATAAAATTATTGATACAGATGTTATTACTAATGAATTATATGCCCATAATCTATATTTAAAAGCAGCATTAATAAATTTATTTACTGATGAAATTATCAATAATAATCAAATTAATAAAACAATGATTGCTAAGATAGTCTTTAGTGATTTAAATAAATTAAAACAATTAAATGATTTAATTCATCCCCTTATCAAAAAAGAAACGATTAGACAAATAAATGATTATTTTAATAATAATCCTCAAAGTGAACTTATTTTTGTGGTGGTACCTTTATTATATGAAACTAATTTTAATAAAATAGTAAATAAAGTAATATTTATAAAAGTAGATGATAAATTACAGATTGAACGTTTAATGAAAAGAAATAATCTTACTAAAAAGGATGCTTTATTAAGAATTAAGACGCAAATTAAACAAGAATTGAAAATTAGTAAAGCTGATTATGTTATTGATAATAATAAAACTAAGAGACATTTATTAGCCCAAGTTGATATTATCTTAAAAGAAATAGAGGTCAAGTAGTGGAATATATATTAAAAAAAAGTAGTAATAATGAATTGATTAATAATAGTAATTTAGATGTTTTTTCAAAAAGAATTCTTAGTACTTATCCTTTAGAAATTATTGATGATTATCTAAATTATCAATATATCGAACCTCAATTTGAGAATATTGATGAAATTATTGCTAAGATTAATGCTTTTATGAATGATAATAAAAAAATAGTAATTGTTGGTGATTATGATTGTGATGGTATTTTAGGTACTTCAATATTAGTAAAAGGGTTTGCGAAACTAGGTTATCATGTTGGCTATTATATACCTGATCGTTTAAAAGATGGTTATGGACTTAATCGTAATATGGTTACTTTATTTAAAAATAAAGGTTATGATTTAATTATTACAATCGATAATGGTATTAATGCTCATGAAGCTATTACTTATGCTATTGATAATCATATTGATGTCATCGTTAGTGATCATCATCATTTTAATGAATATGATCTACTTGCTAATGTTTTATATTTACATCCCCAATTAAGTGATTTAGATTATAATATAAGTGGGGGGATGGTTGCTTATTATTTAGTGTCACATTTATTAAAATATAATGATGATTATTTAAAAAGTCTAGCTAGTATTACGCTTTTATCAGATGTTATGCCAATTATCAAAAATAATCGTTTAATGATAAAAGAATTATTACATAATAGTAATCCTTATTTGCCTATTAAATTATTATCACAAAATAAAATAAGTA
>JAITPW010000053.1 GCA_031289255.1 Bacilli bacterium | reverse complement strand
ATCATTTTTTCATAATCAAAGGCAATACCTTCTAACTCATATTTATCAAAATCAATACCTAAAGCATGATCTAATATTTCTTGACGTTTAGCCATGACTAAATCATAGTTATTCATATTATCTTTCATTTTTTAACTCCATATCTATGGCAATCAATTCTGGTAAAAATTCTCCGTAGTTTAGTTCGTACATTGGATTAACTTCTACTAATATTCCTTCATCTAAACGATCAGCCATGGTTTTAATTTTAGCAATTTTATTTAGTTCACAATCTTCTAATAAAAGGCCTTTAGTCCACATCTTAAAATCAGTTGCTTTAGTATCATCCGGTATTTTAGCGGTACGTTCAGCTGCTTTAAGGATGGTTTTTTCAATTCTCACAAAACTTCCTTTTTTAATCATTTATCATCTTCTCCTTCGACAATATTATAATATTTAAATTTAATGATAATTATCTTCTAATCATTTTTCTCATATCACCCATGATCGCACGAGGTACTGGTAAGTCAATCATAGTTACTAAACCAGCATGAGCATTAATAACATGAGGAATCATGTTGACACACATCGCAATTGTTCCAATGCCACCATCTACTTCTGGAGTGATAGCCATATTTACTTCAGGATTACCTTTAATGATAATATAATCACCAGTATTAGTTCCACCTAATTGTGGTTCAATTTGTTGAGGATGTTGCATATCTAATTTTACTTCACCATCAACATAGCCCTGAGCAGTCATATTAACACCAGCCACATCTCCTTTAGCCGCAAACCCATAAGGTGATTTACGATCAACATCAGTAACAATAGGAGTCATTTGTTGTTGAAATTTCTCTAAATCCCAACCTAAGGCTTCACACATCATTCCCACTGATTCTTTAAAACCGACATGACCGGCCATTTCACCTTTTGCGACCATATCATTAAAAGTTGCTACTGGTAAACCAACGCCTTGTTCTTCCATAACAGCTGGTCCAAATGGTGATAATGAATTAACACGACGAGCCGTGATATGATCAACTGTTTCCATACAACCAGTTAAGACGACAACAAGTAAATCCATAATTAAACCAGGATTGATTCCTGTTCCTAAAACAGTAACGCCATTAGCTTGCGCTATATCATTAATTTTAGCTGCTAGTTCTGGTTCGCCAGCTTTAGGATAAGACATTTCTTCTGCTGTTGTGATAACATTTAATTTATTTTCTAATAGCTTTACAATCTTATCATATGCTTTTTTAGTAAATGAATCAGTTGCTAAAAGAGCAATATCAGCATTAGTCTTTTTGATTAAAGCATCGATATCTCCTTCGATAATGACATCAGCATGATGATGATTCTTTAGGTTTAAAACATCTTTAAAGTTCTTTCCTAAACGATCAGGATGGGTATCACAAATCCCAACAATTTCGACACCTTCTTTTTTTAGTAACATTGATGCCATACCACTTCCCATGGCACCAAAGCCCCAAATTAATACTTTTACATTTTCCATATTAAAGTCCTCACTTTCATAAATTTAAAATATCTATGGATAATTAAATTATAACATGTAAACTAAAAAATATTTAAGAAAATATTAGCGATTAACTTTAAAAAATATATTTAATATTTTAAACAATAATTTTAAAATATTATTGTCAAATAACATCTAGAAATGAACATTATTAATGATAATTATGTTAATAAAATAATTAATAAAGTAAAAAAAATTTTATATAAGCATAAAATACACAAATATAACATAAAGAATCTTATTAATAATAATTATCTAATGTAAATTAACATAAGAATAATCAATATAAAAGGACTAATAACTAAAATTATTACTTATATGATAAAATAAAATATATTTAATTTGAGGAAGAATTTAAGCTTTAATAGAATTAAATAAAAGAGATTGTCATTTAACAATCTCTTAATATTGATAGTATTTAAATACCTAATCCAATTTTCTTATGAACTTTCATTAGTTTCTTATAGGCAATTTTTGATGCTTGTTCTTTACCATTATTTAAAGCTTTCTCAACATCATCATTTTTAATAATATCATGATAAGAAGCTTGCAGAGCACTCAATTCTTGAACAACTACTTGGGCAACCCTTTCTTTAAAATCAGCATAATTATAATCTTTAAATAGTTCTTCAGCCTCTTTAATTGATATATCTTCTATAGCGGCATAGATGGTTAATAAATTAGAAATACCTGGTTGTTGTTCTTCATCAAAATTAACTTTACCAATGCTATCAGTTGTTGCACTTTTTATTTTCTTAGTAATGGTTTTAGCATCATCCAATAAATAGATACAACCTTTATCACCAGCATCATCTGATTTAGACATCTTCTTAGTAGGATCAGCTAGAGACATAATTTTAGCACCATTTTTAGTTAAAAGCAGTTCAGGAACAACAAAGGTTTCACCATACTTATTATTAAAACGAAGAGCTAAATCACGAGTTAATTCAACATGTTGTCGTTGATCTTCACCAACAGGAACATATACGGGATCATATAATAAAATATCAGCAACCATTAAAGGTGGATAAGTAAATAATCCAACATTGATATTATCACTATGTTTTGTTGATTTATCTTTAAATTGCGTCATACGGGCTAATTCTCCCATATAAGTATGACATTGCATAATCCATCCAAGTTGGGCATGCATTAAGACATCAGATTGGAGAAAGATCGTTGTTTTATTGATATCAAGACCACTTGCTAGATAGAAAGCAACTAGGTCCTTAGTGTTTTTCTTACGGCTTAAGGGTTCTTGTTCAAGGGTTAAAGAATGTAAATTAGAAACAAAAATATACATTTCATACATTTCTTGCATTTTTACAAATAGTTTCATTGCCCCTAAATAGTTTCCTAAAGTTAATTTGCCAGAAGGGGTAATACCGCTTAAAGCTCTTGCCATTTTCATTTCTCCTTTTTTTGAACATATTATTTTCACAAAAGTGTTTTTACTTTTATCTAATAATATTATACAATATAGAAGAGAAAGTCAAATGAAGGGGGTTTTTTGATGGGAGTAAAAGTTTATACTTCACCTTCTTGTGCGAGTTGCCGTAAAGCTAAGAAGTGGCTGAAGGATTTTGGAATTGACTATGTCGAGAAAAATATCTTTGTTTCGAAGTTAAGTAAAGAGGAATTAAAAGCTATTTTAGAAAAAACAGAAAATGGTTTTGAGGATATTATTTCGACGAGATCAAAAGTCTTTAAAGAAAAGAATGCTGATTTAAATAATATGACAATTAATGAGTTACTTGATTTTATTGAGGATAATCCATCGGTTTTAAAAAGACCAATTATCATTGATGATCGTCGCCTACAGATTGGTTATAATGATGAAGAGATTAGAGTATTCATTCCTAAAGAATTACGTGAATATTATATTAAACATAATTGTGCTTTTGAAGAAGGGGAAGAACCTAATTGTTTACATGTTGTTCCTTGCAGTCAATTTGAGAATGAAGATTTAAAGCATAACTAGTAAACATATTTAAATGATTAAAATATATTAAAGATGAAGATAATTAAAAACTATCTTCTTTTTTGAAAGAGGCATGCTCATGAAAACGTTTTATGTATTTAGTAAAGAAGATGATTTATCCTTAAAGATTCAAAATAAAATTATTAATGATTTAGTTAGTGCTGGCTTAGAGTTTGATGAAGATAAACCTGAATTAGTAATAAGTGTTGGTGGTGATGGAACGATGCTTAAAGCTATTCATCAATATATTGATGATTTAGAATTTATTTATTTTTGTGGAATTCATACTGGTACGCTTGGCTTTTATACTGATTTTCTAGCCATTGAAGTCGATGATTTAATTGCACGAATTATTAATGATGAATATTATGAAATTGCCTTTAATATGGTGGAATGTCAGTTATCATCTCATAATGGGATTAAGATGGTTTATGCTTTAAATGAAATTAGAATTGAGAATTCTCATCATACTCAAGTTATGGATGTTTTTGTGAATCAAAAATATTTTGAAACTTTTAGAGGTAATGGTTTATGTTTTGCGACGCCAACTGGTAGTACGGGCTATAATAAATCATTAGGAGGAGCTATTCTTCATCCTAAAACCGAAGCTCTCCAAATGAGTGAAATTGCTTCGATTAATAACTTAGCTTATAAAGCTTTAGGATCATCATTAATCTTAACTAAAGATCATCAAATAAAAATTAAATTAAAAAGTCTTGATGGAGTAGTTCTAGGTTATGATAATTATTCTATAAAGATATTGAATGATTTTCCTCATTTAGATCATCTGACCTTTCAGCTATCTAATCGTAAAGTACGATTTATTAGATATCGGACATTAGCCTTTTTAGATCGCGTTAAGAAAAATTTTATCATTGATGATTTGTAATAAAATATTATTAGTTATCTAGTCTTAAATATGATAAAATAGGTAAGTTAATAATTTTAGGAAGATTAGGTGTTTATTTATGGGATTTAATAATAGTAGTTTAGTAATTATGGTAGTATTGATTATCATCTTGCTTATTGGTTTGATTATTTATTTAAGTAAAAGAAAATCATCAATACCAAAGTCTTTTTTACCGTTTGAAATAGCCGTATTAATTAAAGCTTTAGGTGAATTAGATAATATTAAAGAAATAGATGCTAAACTATCAAAAGTTAATGTTAAGGTAAAAGATCCTTTATTAGTTGATATCACTACTATTAAAGAACTTGGTGCCAGTGGTATTATTGAGAAAAGTAATAGTTATACTTTTATTTTTGGAAATATTTCAGAAATAATTAGTAAAGAAATAAACAATTTATTATAGAGAGTGATTTTATGAAGTTAAGACGACGCCATGTATTGTTATATGTAGTTATATTGAGTAGTATCGTTCTTTTTGTTGTCTTTCAATCTTATGATAAATATGCTCGTAATAACTCAATTAATAAATTTAATAAACCTATTTTAGAAAAATATCTTGATGATAAAGAAAAGCAATATTTAATTGATAATAATATTAATGTTAAATATTTTATTAAATATATTAAAGACAAACAGTTTGTTCTTAATAATTATCAATATTATAATATTATTGCTCAATATAATACTGATTATAGTATTACTAAGATTGTTGAATATGGTAATAAATTAGTTAGTAGAGATTTTTCTTTAGATGGTTTGAATAATATTCTTGTGAATAAAGTTTATACTGTTATTCAATTATATAATTTAAATATTTATGAAGATACTCATCCTGAGGTTACTATTATGTATTATCCCAATTTAAATGAGACTTTATTAGGTAATGATAAGTATATAGGTCAATATCAACCTCATGATTTAGTCTTAATTAATCCCAAACTTACCAATAATCAGAAGTTTTATTTACGAAAAGAAGCTAATGATGAATTAAATTTATTATGTCAGAATTTAGAATTATTAAGTAATGGTTATTGTGGGGGATTAAAGATTGAACAAGCCTTTTTATCATATGATAATTTAAATAAATTAAATATTAATGATAAATTATACATGCCTGGATATAGTGAATTTCAAATGGGATTTAGTTTTGTTTTTTATGAAAATAAAAGCTTTAATAAAAATAAGGTTTATTTATGGTTATTAAATAATTCTTATCGCTATGGGTTTATGCAAAGAACATTAATTGATAATGATAGTCAGACGCAAAAGGATTATGGAATTTTTAGATATATAGGTATTAATAAAGCTACTAAGCTTTATAAGCCTTTTATTAGTGAAGGGAGCGATTAAATGATGGAATATATTGGTGTTGTTGATTCAGGGGTAGGGGGTCTGGATATTTTAAAAGTATTGATTAAGGAATTTAATCATGAAAACTTTTATTATATTGGTGATAATCTTAATTTACCATATGGAGCTAAAACAAAAGAACAATTGGAACAATATGGTATAGTATTAGCACAATACCTTGAAGCTCAGGGAGCTAAAATGATTGTTATTGCTTGTAATACCTTGAGTTTAAATGCGATTGAAATAATGCGAGAACATGTTAGTATTCCTATCTATGGAATTGTTAGACCAACGATAAAAGGAATGCTTAATCATAAAAATATTAAACATGTGCTTGTCCTGGCGACACAAGCTACGGTTAATTCTCATCGTTATGTTGATTTTTTAAATGAATTAGATCAAGATGTCATTGTTTATCAACAAGTAGCTCCTAAGTTAGTCGATTATATTGAAGGTAATAAAATAGCCTTAATAGATGATGCTATTAAAGAATATGTTGATATTTATCAAAAGAAGATTGATGGTATTATTCTAGGATGTACTCATTATCCAATTGTTCGTGATCATTTCATAAAGTTATATCCTCATTTAGAATTTTTTGATTCTCGCCAACAAATGAAACAGCTTGTTAAAGAGAAGTTAAATGAACTTAATATGAAAGCTAGTATCAATAATAAACAAGTCATCAAGATTCATGCATCTAAATCAATTAGTGATTTGAAATCAGCAAGTGAACATTTTTTTAATTATGATAATGTTCAATTATTAGAAGGAGGGATTTTTCTTGAGCAATAAATTTAATGATTATAATTTTAATAATAGTATTAATAATGTTTTAAATAATCTTAATTTTAATAAACCAACTAAGATTCAAAATGAAATAATTCCCTATTTACGAAAGGCTATAAATGTTGTCGGTATTTCTCAGACTGGTAGTGGTAAAACGCATGCTTTTTTATTACCACTTATTGAGAATATTAACCTTGATTTAAATAAACCACAAGCAATTATTATTACGCCAACTAGAGAACTAGCCTGGCAAATAAGCCAAGCTATTGATATGTTTGTAAAAGAAATACCAAACTTAAAGTATGATTTATTAGTTGGAGGAACTAATTTAGATAAAGAAAAAGATCTTAGTTCACAGATTGTTATTGGAACACCAGGACGAATCCTTGATGCGATTAATAATCGTCATATTCTTAAATTAAATGAATTAAAATACACGATCTTAGATGAAGCTGATATGATTTTTGATAATAATTTTATTAAAGAAATTGACAAGATAATGACTTATATTAAGAATGGTTGTTTTGGTGTCTTCTCGGCAACGATAACACCAGTCATGCATCCTTTTTTTAAGAAATATTTTGAAGGAATTAAGGTTATTGAAATTAAGGACCAACAAAGTAATATCGAACATAATTTAATTAATATTTATCAAAATGATCGTTATTTAACTTTAAAGATGGTGATGGATAACATCAATCCTTATTTATGTTTAATCTTTGCTTCAACTAAAGATATGGTTAATGAAATACATCAAAAGCTTAATAATGATGGTTATAAATGTGCTCTTCTGCATGGCGATTTAACGGCTCGTGAACGAACAAAAATGATTAAAAGAATCAATAATTTAGATTTTAATTATGTTGTAGCTAGTGATATTGTCGCTCGGGGTATTGATATTGATGGAGTATCTCACATTATTTCTTATGATCTACCAAAAGAACTAGTTTATTATATTCATCGGGCTGGCCGCACCGGGCGAGCTGATTATACAGGTATTAGCTATTTATTATATGAAAATAGTGAATTAAATAAAATTGATTGGTTAATAAAGAATAATATTACTTTTAATTATTATCTTTTTAATGAAAAAAAGCTTTTAATTAAAACTAATGGTTTGAAAAGAGCTAAGTATCAGTTTAAGAGTACTAGTAGTAGTGATGATGTTGTTAAAATAAATAATACTAAGAAGAAAAAAGTTAAACCTAATTATAAAAAGAAGCATCGAGAAGTATTGGAAAAAGCTTTACGAAAAGAACATCAAGCTAAAATTAAGGAGCGAATAAAAAAACAACGAAAGCAACGTAAAAATGAGCATCGTTCTCAGTAGTTTAAATTGTAAGTATATTCATCCTAATATGGCTATTAGAATTCTAAGGAATGAACTACAAGATCATGATATTAAAGTTGATCTTAAAGAATATACCATTAAACAAGATATTGACTTTATTATTAAGGAGTTAATGACTTATGAGATCATCGCTTTATCTTGTTATATCTGGAATATCGAATTAATTAAAATGATAACGAGAGCGATTAAAAAAAGAGATAATCATAAGATTATTATTCTGGGAGGACCGGAAGTAAGTTATTATGAAGAACAAGAACTTACTGATATAGCTTTTGATTATATTGTTTGTGGAGAAGGGGAAGAAATATTTTTAGATTTAATAACTAACCTTCTTCAACAACAAGATTATCAGCATGAGGCTTTAATCATCAAAAAGAATCATCATCTTAAGATTAATACCCTTATTAATAAAACGAATGTTGCTTATTATCAAAAATATACTAATGATTTTAAGGATATTGATCTAAATAAACAATTAGTTTATTTAGAAACGTCACGGGGTTGTCCTTATCAATGTTCTTATTGCTTAGCTTCATTAGATAATGATGTTAGTAATATATCTTTAGATAATGTCTATGATAAGTTAAATTATCTATTGGATAATAAAGCTAAGACTATTAAATTATTAGATCGTACTTTTAATTTTGATGAAGAACGGACTAATAAAATAATTAAATATATTATTGAACATGACAATCACTATAGTACTTTTCAATTAGAAATAACGGGTGATTTACTAGCTACTTCAACGATTACCTTAATTAATGATTATGCTCGTCAGGATTTATTTAGAATGGAAATAGGAATTCAGAGTATTAATGATGATACTAATAAAGCTATTAATCGTTATCAAAATAATGATTTATTATTTAAAAATATTACCTCTTTATTAAAGTCTCAAAAAGTTATCTTACATCTTGATTTAATAGCTGGTTTACCTTTAGAGGATTATGAAAGCTTCATCAATACTTTTAATACCGTTTTTAGTTATTATCCGCATGAGTTACAATTAGGAATTTTAAAATTACTTAAGGGTACTCATTTAAATAAACAAATTACTAATTATCAATATCAATTTAATAAAAAAGCCTGTTATGAATTACAAGCTAGTTCTTTTCTTAATCAAGAACAACTTAGGATCATAAAAGCCTGTGAACTAGCCTTAAATCGTTATTATAATAGTAAGAAAGCGCATATTATTATCATTCATTTAATAAAAAAATATCACTTAAATGCTTTTGAAATGTTTGTTTATCTAAGTGATCATCTCAAAGATATTAAACAACTCAATGAATTGTATCAAAGACTCTTTATCTATTTAAAAGATGAAGAAGATTATCAAGTTTGTTTTGATAATTATTATTTAAATAGTAATTATCGATTGAAACCATTAAGCAATGTTATTAATAAAAAAGAAATATTAAATAAAATTAATAATCTTAAAATTATCAAACAAGAAGTGCTTTATCGTGATACAATTATTGAAAGAATAACAGCTAATAAATATTATCTTAGATTATTAAAAACTAAAGAAATTAGAATAATTAAAATAAATTAATAATATCCTCATATTTCCTATAATTTTGTGATATTATATTTATATAGGAGGGTTTAAGATGAAAAAAACATTTAAAATTATCGGTATTGTCTTATTAGTATTAATAATTATTTATGGGGCAGGTTGCTTATATTTTAAAAATAATATTATGATTTCCACCACCATGTACAATAATAAAATAAATAATTTTAATGAACAAAATATTAAAGATGTTCTTAAAGAAAAAAATATTACTTTAATTTTGCCCGATAAACGTAATAAAATTATTCTACCATTTAAAGAGCTAGATTATAAAATATTAAATACTGATAATATTAAACAAACGATTATTAATACCCAAAACTTCTATCAATGGCCTCTAGTCATGATTAAAGGTCAAAATTTTAATATTGCTCAAATAAATATTGATCACAATCAATTAAATGAATTAATTCTCAAAAATAAAGTTATTCAAAATGATGGCTTACCTGTATCGGTTGATGCAGTTTTAAATATTGATAAAGATAGTAAAATAAGTATTACTAATGAAAAAATTGGTCAACAATTAGATAATGATTTAGTTATTAAAAATATTAATGATAATCTTGCTAAAGGTAAT
>JAITPW010000048.1 GCA_031289255.1 Bacilli bacterium | reverse complement strand
CAAAGATTATTTAATTATCAGATTATGGCTAAAAAATATAGTTATTCCTCTAAGATAATTAATTCTACTAAAGAAGATTTAATTAATAAAATTGCTTATATTAAGAATAGTGATGATATAAAAAATAATTATCTTAATGAAATAAATAAATTAGAAACGGCTTTAAATAATCAGGCTTTAGTAATCTCTAATATTCGTCATAATTATATTGAATTAATCGAAAATAAGATAGCTTGTGAACTAAAAGACTTATATTTAAATAATGCATCTTTTAAAATAAAAATTACCACAACAAACTATAATATTAATGGGCAAGATCATATTGAATTCATGTTTTCAGCAAATAAGGGTACCACAATTAAACCACTGGCTCAAGTTGCTAGTGGGGGAGAATTATCACGTTTATTATTAGCATTAAAAACAATCCAAATTAATAATCAAAATACTCTTTTCATATTTGATGAAATTGATAGTGGGGTATCTGGAGAAGTAGCTGATGCTATTGGTAAAAAAATGAGCAGTCTTGCTCAAAAAAATGATATCATTGCTATTACTCATTTACCACAAGTAGCAATCTATGCTAAAAATCATCTTTATATTTCTAAATCAATTACTAAAGATATGACAACTAGTAATTATGAATATTTAAGTGATGATCGCATAGTTAACCAGATAGCTAAAATGATTTC
Organism: Bacilli bacterium; assembly: GCA_031289255.1. GTDB lineage: Bacteria > Bacillota_I > Bacilli_A > JAJDGJ01 > JAJDGJ01 > JAISTP01. The sequence goes on along the minus strand of JAITPW010000048.1, from coordinate 1,868 downwards.
AGGAGATAATATTTCAGATTCAGCTATTATTCATGCTCAGGAGTTGCTTAAAAATGCCAACAAGTAATCTAAATAATAAAAAAAACATTAAAGATAATATTAATGATTTTATAGCATATTTAAAAGTTGAAAAAAAACTAAGCAATAATACCATTGAAAGTTATATTAATGATCTTAAAAACTATCACGATTATTGTTCAATAAAACATCTCAATTTCATTACTGATACTAATGAAAATTTTATTAATCAATACATTGCTTCTTTATTTGATAAAAACTATAACAAGAGTACTATTGCTCGTAAAATTAGTAGTATTAAATCATTTTATAAATTTCTTTATATTAAAGATTATCTTCCCAAAAATATTACTACCTTACTAAAACAACCTCGTAAAGAAAAAACTATACCTCAGTTTTTAGATAAACAAGAAATAGTAAATCTATTTAGTACTTTTAAAGATGATAACATCAACGATCAACGAAATCTAATGATGTTAGTATTGATGTATTATACAGGCTTAAGAGTAAGTGAATTAATTAATTTGAAATTATCTAATATCTTTAATTATGACCAATATATTAAAATATTAGGTAAGGGGAGTAAAGAAAGAATTATCCCCATTAATGATGATATTATAGACTATCTCATTAATTACATTAATTCAACTAGAAAAGAACTTCTTGGCTTAAATAATTCTGATTATTTATTCATTATTAAAGGTGGTAAATCACTAAGCCGTCAAGGATTTTTTAAAATTGTTAAAAAACAATGTCTTTTAGCAAATATTAAAAAAAATGTATCACCACATACAATTAGACACTCCTTTGCAACCCAATTACTTAATAATGGTGTTGATTTAAGAAGTCTGCAAGTCTTATTAGGCCATAGTAGTATCTCAACTACTCAAATTTATACTCATGTCCAGAATAAAGAAATAAAAGATAAATATGATGCCATCCATCCCTTAGCCAAAAAAAATAACCTAATAAAAAATAGGCATTAGCCTATTTTATTTTATTAAAAAATGAATCAGTTAAATTCTTTAAAATACCATATTTACTATCATTATTAGGAACAGTCCAAGATACTAAATCAACTATTTTATGATTATTATAATGAATTATTTGGGGAGCTTTTAGTTCCATAGGACTTAAAGAAGCATCTTTTGTCCAAGTATTAATTAGGAATCTTTGAGCAATTGGTCCTCTTAAATCATTATTTACTAAGGCATTAGGGGCTAATTTATCCAAATTAATAAGGTATGTTTTAGCTCTAATATTTTCATTTTTTAAATAATCATCAAAAGAATTTAATTCAAAATTACGTGAATCACCACATTCATAAGGCCAAGCAAAGTAGGCGATAAAATCATCTCCACTTTTAATTTTAGCATCTAATTCATCAAATGATAATTCTTTTAATTTAGGATATAATGTCTTATTATTAATATCCGTAATTTGGTTTTGTTTTAATTTTTCTGCTTTTTGATCTTGTGATAGAAACACATCATTTTTAATTAATAATATTGTTCCTAATCCAATAACTACCACTAAACAAGCAACAATTCTTAATACTTTTTTTTTCTTATCATTATTTTCTTTCATTTACTACTTACCCATGTCTTTCGTAATATTAGTTAACATAATATATATTATACGTAGTTATATATCGCTATCATTCTTAACATAGCCATAAATAAATTTAAATATTATTACACCTATAACCACCAATATAATATCATATTTAATTAATAATCGCAATTGCATCAATATAAACAAACTTATTGATAAGGAAAACAGTAAATCAACATACCAGGTACTAATTTTTTTAGTCATAATAATCTTCCTCTCTAACTTAAGATTATTAT
>JAITPW010000054.1 GCA_031289255.1 Bacilli bacterium | reverse complement strand
GTACTAGTAAATCATTTAGTTCAAAGTCATTATTATTAAAATCTTCTTTTAATCTCTCATAATTAATTCTTTCCATAGCAGCATGTTGATCAATTAAACACAAACCCTCTTCATCACAAGCAATAATATAAGATAAAGCAAACTGGCCAATAACATCTAAAAAGACCTTATTTAAAGAAGGTTTCTCTTCATGATGATAATCACTATCTAATGGCTTATCACTTTCCAAACTAGAACTTAGCTTATTAAGCGTTATTTCCTTGTTTTCATCTTCAATAATATGATCTAAAGACTCATTACGATGATTAGGATAATTAATCTTATGGTCTTTGATTAGTGGATTATCACAGGATGGTTGATCATCAAAAGGTAGTGTTTCATTAACAATATTAACTTTATTATTAAAGATTGGTTTTCTTAATTTCAATTTATTAGTAATCGTTTCTTTTATCATTAATTGTAGTTCTTCTTTTTTATTGATACGAACTTCTTTTTTAGCTGGATGGACATTAACATCAATCAATTGAAAATCACAAGTAATCTTAATAATAACTATCGGAAATCTTCTTTCCATAAGTAAAGTATAATAACCATCAATGATACTTTGCCTAAGTTGTTTATCATAAATTAAACGATTATTTATAAAAATCATGATTCCATTTTTATTACTTCTAGTAACTTCCTTATTACTTAAATAACCATTAATCTTAAAATCACTATTATCATTACTAAATTCAACCATATTTGATGCTACTTCAAAACCATAAATACTATTGATGATAGCAATCATATCACCATTACCATTACTGTTAATAACATCATTTTGATCACATCTTAAATTGAAAGCTATCTGCGGAAAAGCTAAAGCAAAACTTTGAATTAAATCAATGATATCAGCATAAATTCTTTTAGAAGAGCATAAAAACTTATATCGAGCTGGTACATTATAAAAAAGATTATAAGCACTAACCATACAGCCCTTATTAGCATAACCAATACTAAGCTTATTATTAAAAACATCATATTCATAACCATCATTAGTTCCATCATTACTACTAATAATCGTTTTACTAACACTAGTAATGCTTGCTAGAGCTTCACCTCTAAAACCTAAGGTTCTAATTTTAAAGATATCATATTGATTACTAATTTTTGATGTAGCATGAACTTTAGTACATAGTAATAAATCTTCTTTGTTCATACCCTTACCATTATCGACAACTTGAATTAATTGTAAGCCATTATCAATGATACTAATATCAATCTTAGTAGCTTGCGCATCAATACTATTTTCAACTAATTCTTTGATGACACTATAAACTGATTCTATTACTTCACCAGCTGCAATTTGCGAGATTATTTGTTCATCTAATAATTTAATATATCCCAAAAAGAGTGCCCCTTTCTTACTTGTTATTTAATTTCTTTTTTTAGTTTTTCTAATAATAATAAAGCATCGATGGGACTAAGCCTATCAATATTAAGATCTCTTATTTTCTCAACAATATCCTTATTATCATCTTTAACTATTTCAATATATTCTACTTGATTAATACTAGATCCTTTATTTTCAAAATTATCTAATAAAAGTTCAGCTCTTTTTAAAATTGGTTGCGGAATATTAGCAAGGCAAGCAACATGCAATCCATAAGATTTATCAATACTACCAGGTTTTATTTTATAAGTAAAACTAATTTGATTATCATTATCAATAACCATTGCTTGATAGTTTTTTATTTCTTGATGATTCTGCTCTAAACTAGTTAATTCATGATAATGAGTTGAAAATAATAATTTACTTTTAATATTAGCACTTACATATTCAATAATAGCACCTGCAAGAGCCATTCCATCATAAGTAGCTGTCCCTCTTCCAATTTCATCAAAAAGAATTAAACTATTGCTTGTTGCATTAAGAATGGCATTACTCGCCTCTAACATTTCCACCATAAAAGTCGATTGCCCTTGAATAAGATTATCACTAGCTCCTATTCTAGTAAAAATATTATCAAAAATCATCATATTTGCTTCTGAAGCAGGAACAAAACAACCCATTTGGGCCATGATAACAATAATACTTAATTGACGCATATAAGTCGATTTACCACCCATATTAGGACCAGTAATAATTAAAGTATTAGTCTTTTCAGTCATTAAATAATCATTATTCACAAAGATCTTTTCTTTATTAATATTTTTAATTATAGGATGAAATGAATCAATAATTTTAAGTGTATGATTATCATTAAAAACCGGACAAGAATAACCATGTTCATTAGATATTAAGGCTAAAGCTTGCATCACATCAAGATCTGCTAGTAAAGAAGCATAACTTTGGAGATCTCTTAAATAAAGTTTCAATTGTTTAACAATATCATTAAATAATGCTTGTTCTAATTTACTAACATTATCTTGAGCTGTTAATATTGCTGATTCTTCTTCTTTAAGTTCCATATTAACATATCGTTCTTTATTACTTAAAGTCTGTTTTCTAATATAACCATATTCTTCTTTAATCAGATTTTTATTACTATTACTTATTTCAATATAATAACCAAAGGTTTTATGATATTTAACTTTTAGATTATTAATACCAGTTAATTCTTTTTGTCTTTTTTCAAAAGCCAATAACCAATTAGTACTATTTAATAAAGTCTCATTAAAGGCATCTAACTGCGGATGATATCCTTCTTTAATAAGCTTATCATGATTACCATCTAACAACTCAAAACAAAGGGCATCCTCAATTAAAGTAATAATCATCTTTACATCAGGAACGTTTTTAATAAAATCATTAATATTATTAAGCTGATATTCTTTTAAACAAGTCATTATCTCTTGACCAGCTACTAAAGAATTATATAACCATAATACTTCTTTAGGACTAATATTCTCATTAGCAACTCTAATTACTAACCTAGCAATATCATAAACATTATCTAAATAACTTCTTATTTTCTCAATTAAAATAATTTGGGTATTTAAAGCTTTTATAAAATCCTGTCTGGCGAGAATTAATTCTTTTTTTATTAATGGATTTTCGATATATTCCTTTAAGCGTCGTGATCCCATCGCACTCTTTGTTTTATCTAAGTACCAATATAAAGTCCCATATTTTTCATTATTACGAATACTCGCTACTAATTCAAGATTATACTTGGTGTTAAAATCGAGATTCATCATTTCCTGATTATCATATTCAATCTCTAAATAATAATTAATATCATTCATAACTAAAGATTTAACATAATTAAAAAGATTACCAAAAGCTTCTTGATAATGACTATCAACTTCTTGTAAATAAACATTATCAAGATCTTTACCAAAATTAAAACTAATTAATAATTGATAACTTTTTAAAAGCTCATTAAAAATACTAGTATCAAAACCATCTCTTAAAACAATCTCTTTTATTTGGTAATCTCTTATTAAATTAATTAATTTTTGATAATCTTTCACAATCTTTTTAGCTTTAAGCTTACCAGTACTTAAATCAACTAAAGCTAAATAATAATAATTATCTTGTTGATCATCAATAAACATTAAATAATTATACTCATTATTATCAAGATTAGTATTCGTACCCGGACTAATTACTTTAATAACATCCCGCTTAACCATCTTCCCTGGTTGAGCATCTTCTAATTGTTCACAGATAGCAACCTTATATCCAGCATCTAACAATTTCTTTAAATAAGTTTCATAAGCATGATATGGTATTCCACACATTGGTATTCTTTCTTCTAAGCCCCCATTGCGACCTGTTAAAGCAATATCTAATATCTTACAAGCTTTAAGCGCATCATCAAAAAACATCTCATAGAAATCACCAAGGCGATAAAACAAAATACAATCATGATATTGCTTCTTAACATCTAAATATTGTTTCATCATTGGGGTTACTAAATCATATAACTCATCTAATTCCATTTTTACACCTACATTTTTAATATTATTCATTATTTAATACTAAAATAAAACGCTCTTTTAAGCGTTTATTTTAAATCAATTATCGTTCCAATATTGGGCATCTTTACCTTAAAATTAGCAGCAATGGTTGCTCCAACATCACCAAAAGTACTTCTCGGTCCCAACATTTTTCCTTGGTTAAGTTTATGATAATAAATTACTAAAGGAACATATTCTCTAGTATGATCACTACCTCTAAAGCAAGGATCATTACCATGATCAGCACTTAACATTAATAAATCATCATCTTTTAAATTTTCTAATACTTTTCCTAATTGTATATCAAACTCTTCAAGACTTTTAGCATACCCAAGAGCATCACGACGATGACCATAAACCGCATCAAAATCAACAAGATTCACAAAACATAAACCTTCAAAATCACGATTTTTAACCATGTCAATCGTTTTATTCATACCATCTTCATTAGAGATCGTCTTATTAGATTCACTCAGACCCTGCCCATTAAAAATATCATAAATTTTACCAATTGAAATCGTTTCATAATGTTCCTTCTTTAAGAAATCAAGCACTGTCTCTTCATTAGGCGATAAGGCATAATCATGTCGATTACTAGTTCTTTTAAAGCTTCCTGGTTGTCCGACATAAGGACGAGCAATAACTCTTCCTAATAACCATTCTGGTCTCATACTTATCTCTCGTGCCATTTCACAATACTTATACAAATCCTCTAAAGGAATAACATCTTCATGAGCAGCGATTTGAAGAACTGAATCAGCACTAGTATAGACAATTAAAGATTGATCTTTTAATTGTTGAGGTCCTAATTCTTCAATAATCTCCGTCCCACTAGCTGCTTTGTTTCCAATAATATGGTGTCCCGTTTTCTTTTCAAGTTCATCAATTAATGCTTGCGGAAATCCCGTATCCGTAAAAGTTACAAAAGGCTTTGTCGTTTTAATACCCATAAATTCCCAATGACCAGTCATCGTATCTTTACCATTACTTAATTCTTCCATCTTCATTACTAAACCTTGAGGATTACTATTATACTTAGGATAATTAGTATCTAAATTAGTAAATCCAAGTTTTTCTAAATTAGGTATTTTAAGATCTTTTTTAGCAGCTAAAACATTTCTTAAAGTATGAGCTCCTTCATCATTATATATCTTAGCATCATCCAAAGCTCCAACACCTAAAGAATCTAATATTATTAAAAAAATACGTTTAAATTTCATTTTCATCACCACTAAAAGTATACCACATTATCATAATAATAAGTAATGATATTATTTGATGAATAAATTATAAACATAACTACATAGGCATCACAATCATTACGATCATCTCAAAACTAAAAAAACGAATAATTTCGTTTTTTATTTACTAAATTTAATGATATTTAAATAACGATAAATACTAGGCATTGAACAGTTTAACTCCTTAGCGGCTTCTTGAACAGAACCCTTAATTAAAAATAAACCTCTTTGTTCTAAAGCTGCAATAATATTTTGTCTGGTCGTTGTCGACATGTTCGACACTAATAATTTTCTAGTCATCGATGTTTCTGTTAATAAATTCTTTTTAGTATCTTTATAAAAAACATCATTAATGACATTATTAATAACATCATTGACCGACTCACTTATTACTTCTGTTACTTCATTTCTTTCTAATTGAATATTCTTTCTTTCAACAATCGCTTCATCAGGATGAATAAGTTGAATTAATTGTTCAGTCAAATCTAAAAATTTTATATCATCAAAATTAATGCATAACAAGCCAATCAAATCACTATTTTCATTTTTAATAAACAATGTACATGAACGAAGCAATCTTCCTGATTGAGCTTTAGCTTGATAATTTACTTCAAATTCTTTATCTTTATAAGTTTCTTCCTTAACAATACTTAATGAATACGGAGTTAAGGGATCACCTATTTTACGTCCAGTAATATGACCATTCGCAATCTTAATAATCTTACCATTATTTTTGGTTAAATCATGAAGGACAATTTCATAATTAGGTCCCAACATTAATTCTAAGAAATCAACCAGAGTAATATAACGATTTAATATTCTATTCATTTTTAATCTCCTCGCCTTTGTTTTAAATATTTTACCATAAGACAAAAAAATTTACACTTTTCGAGTGTAAATTTCTTAATTATTTATTAAGCCGCTGGTTTCAAATGAACTTGGAAATGTCTTAGTACTGGTGGTTCCCAATCAATCACAAATCCTCGGGTATACTGTTCAGCACGTTTTTTGATCGCAATTAATGCATCAGCCATAACATCAAAATGCGCTTGCGTATAAACACGACGTGGAACAGCTAAACGAGTAAATTCGAATGCTGATTGAACCGGATTACCATTTTGATCATGATCCATCAATAATGATCCGATTTCACAAGCTCTAATTCCAGCTTCTTTATAAAGCTCTACTGCTAATACTTGCCCTGGAAATTCATACCAAGGAATTTTAGGAAACATCGCTGCTGCATCCACAAACAACCCATGTCCTCCTGCTGGTGCTTGATAGATAATACCAGCATCATCTAAGCGCCCTGCTAAATATTCAATTTGTCCAATTCGATATGCTAGATAATCTTCTTGAACTCCTTCTTGTAGTCCAATCGCAAAAGCATCAATATCACGACCATTAAGACCTCCATAAGTTAGAAAACCTTCAAAACTAATCGCATTTGATTTTACCCCATTTAATGATGGTGAATTAGGATCTTTAACCCCTACTAAACCACCCATATTTAAGATAGCATCTTTTTTAGCTGACATTGTAAAATAATCAGCATAACTAAATGTTTCACGAATAATTTCTTTAATTGATTTATCTTGATACCCTGCTTCATCTCTTTTCACAAAGAAAGCATTTTCAGCATAGCGAGCAGCATCAATACAAAATGGAATATTATGTTTCTTACATATGGCACTAGTTTCTTTAATATTAGCCATACTTACTGGTTGACCACCAGCTGAATTATTAGTAATTGTCATAACAATAACCCCGATACGACTACCATATTCACTAATTAATTCTTGTAATTTTTTAGTATCCATATTACCTTTAAAAGGTATTCTTAAAGCTGAATCCTTAGCTTCTTCAATAACACAGTCAATTGGCGTACCACCAGCCATCATAACATGACCTCTAGTCGTATCAAAGAAAGTATTAGAAATGGCGACATTTTTACCTTGGGAAGCATCCAATAAAATCGGCATTAATACTTTTTCAGCAGCACGTCCTTGATGAACTAATTGAAACCAAGCCCAATCGCCAAAGATATCCTTAGCACTTTCTTGAAAGCGGAAATATGAACGAGAATGAGCATAAGCTTCATCACCAATCATCATTCCTGACCATTGTTCTTGAGACATAGCTCCTGTTCCTGAGTCAGTTAATAAATCAATATAAACATCCTCGGCTTTAATGCTGAACATATTATAATTAGCTTTTTTAATAATTTCTTCTCGTTCTTCTCTAGTAGTTTGTCTAATTGGTTCTACCATTTTAATACGAAAAGGTTCTGCAATATACTTTACCATAATTATTGTCCTCCTATAGACTTATATATTTAAGTACATTGTAACCCTATATTTTTTTATTGTAAAGATAATTTTTTATTTGTACATAATTTTAACATAACTATATTATCAAAAAAAAGAATGATTAAATTATTCTAAATCATTCTTTTCATATAAATCTTATTTAATATAAATAGTTAAATAAATCTTTTTTAAAAAGATAGTTATTTAAACTTATTTCAATAAAAATATTTCTAAATCTCTTTCACTAAATTTAATAAAAACATGATCATCCATTTCAAGGATTGGCCTTTTAATCATAAAACCATTACTTAATAATAAAGAAAGTTTTTCTTCATAACTCATTGTTTTTAAATCATCAACTTTATTGTGTTCCTTAAAATATTTACCTCTAATATTGAAAAAATCATCAATACTTTTACCACTTTTTGTAATTAGTTCTTCTAAAGTCACTCTATCAATATCATTGTCAATAAGATCAAAATATTCATAAGTAATACGTTGCTTTCTTAGATATTTAATTAACTTATTAACTGTACTACATTTTTTGTATCCATATAATTTATTCATTAATATCCTCCTAAAATAATGGTGAAAATACTCTAATTAACGTATATAGTATTCTTTTAAAGACACCATGTTCTTTCATTTTCTCATTAGTAACCTGCTTCGCATTAGCAATATTATCATCTATTGATGATTTAATATCGCTAATCGCCTGACCTCCAATAATTAAACAACAAACTTCAAATGATAAACGAAAACTTCTCATATCAAAATTGGCTGTCCCAACAATAGCATGAGTTTCATCAATCAACATTTTTTTAGCATGAATAAAGCCCTTATACTCATATATTTTTACCCCAACTTTTAACAATTCATAATAATATGATTCAGTTGCTAATTTAACATATTTTTTATCTGGTAATCCTGGGGTAATAATGGTAATATCAATACCAGAATTAGCCTGTATTACTAGAGCTTCAATTAAAACCATATCAGGAATTAAATAAGGGGTTGTAATATAAATTGATTTAGTTGCGGACATGATACATTTGAAAAATACATCTCTAACAAAAGTTTCTATCGTATCTGGTCCATCAATAAATGGGTATAAATAACTATCATTATTTTCTTTATCAACATCATAGTTAATATAATATTTTTGTTTAAATAAACTTTCATTTGTGGCAAAATACCAGGTTTGTCCAAAGAATGTTTCATATTCTAAGACAACACTAGAATTAGCAATTCTTAGATGAAAATCTTCCCAATGTTTATAATAATTATCTAAATCAATATACTCATCAGCAATATTAAAGCCTCCGGTATAGACAATATTACCATCAATTACGACAATCTTACGATGATCTCTAAAATTAGATACTTTAGATAACATACTAATAACTAATTTATTAAAAAAAGCAAATTTAATATTATGTTGACTTAAAGTATCAATCATAGTCTTTGTAATTTCACGTCCCCCCACATAATCACATAAGATTCTAATTTCGACCCCTTCTTGAGCTTTTTTTATCAATAATTTTTCTAATTTATTATATAATTTACCTGGTTTAATAATAAAATATTCAATATGAATATAATATCTCGCATTAGCAATATCATCAAACATCATTTTAAACTTATCAGTTCCATAATTAAAATATTTAATATCTCCTCCATTATGTAAATATGAAGTACTAAAAGGCATTAAATCTAAATAATTAACAATATTATGTTGTTGATCACTTAATTTAATATCGGTAAGGCGATATTTACTAACACTAGGATAATTAAAGCGTGAACCACTTAAAAGTTTCTTTTGATAATTAGACATATACCCATGACCGAAAATCATATATAAGATAATTCCTAAGACAGGTATCGTTAGAATAACAATGGTCCATGACAGCTTTGAAGTACTTAATTTAGTATCATCAACTTGGATCGATAATGCAACCCCAATACCACTAAGATATAAGAAAGGTAAAATATACGTTGAAAACTTATTATCAACTAACAAATAAACTAAGATTGCTAGTTCAATTAAGGCCCATAAAGCCAACAAAATAAATTTTCTCATAAATATCCCCCTTACTTAATTAAAACTTAAAAACACTCTTGATAATTAATAAGATTATTACCATAACAACCGCTGGTTTAACAATCTTATCACCATTTTTAATAACTAATGAAGAACCTAAATGACCTGCAATAACACTTGTAATAATACAAGGAATCACTAACCAGATAACAACTCTTCCTTTAAATAAAAATATAAAAGCTGAAACAATATTGCTAACTAGATTAACAATCTTAGCATTACCATTTGCTTGTAAAAGATTTAAACCGATTAAAGTAAAACCAATAATATAAAAAGTTCCTCCACCTGGTCCAATTAGACCATCATAAAAACCAACTAGGCCCCCAACTAAAGCTGATAATAAGTAAATTTTTTGATCAGAATAAGTAATATTTTGTTCTTTAGGACGAAAACCAATCAACATAATAATACCCACAATAGGTATGGCGAAGGTCATTAACTTAGTAAGAGTTTCATTACTCATAACATTTCCTAAATAAGACCCGAGAAAAGCCGCTATGATCCCTGCTATTGCACTAAAAGGAATATATTTCTTTTCATAATAACCATTCTTAATATAATTCTTAGTAGCAGCAGCAGTTCCAAAAAGAGCTGAAGTTTTATTAGTACCAATAACCATATGCATTGGAAGACCAGCTATCATCATCCCGACAACCGTAAAGATGCCCCCACCACCCGATATCGAATCAATAAAACCACCTAAGAAAACGAATGGTAAGACAATAAGTAAGATTGACCAATCAAACTCAATTCCCACTAACGTTTCCCCTCATCATAAATCTCACCAACAGCTTTTGGGGCTCCTGATTTACCACTAGTAATAATTAATGCTAAAATCGTTAAGATATAAGGTAACATAAAGAAAGCCTCTTCTGGTACTTTAGAAAATATTTCAAAACTTCCTGAGAATGTTGCAATAACATTAGAGAACCCAAAGAATAATCCCGCAAATAAGACACCCCATGCATTCCATTTCCCAAAGATAAGAGTTGCGATTGCAATAAAACCAAAACCATGAATTGTTCCCGAGTTAAATTGTTGATCAGCTGTTAAAACCATGATTCCTCCAGCTAACCCAGCTAATAAACCTGATAAGATAACACCAATATAACGTGTTTTAATGACATCTACTCCCATTGAAGCAGCCGCTTGTGGATACTCACCACAAGCTCTTAATCTTAAGCCAAACTTCGTTTTTTTCATAACAAAAGATGATATTAAAGCTAATATAATAGCAAGGATAAAAGGCGAGTATGTTGAACATAAGACATCTCTAATAAAAGAAAGAACTGGAATATTAGTAGCTGGTAATTTCATTCTAATGAAATCATTATTAAACATCGGGGTACGTTGTTGATGAAAAATAATTTGAGCTAAAAAGACGGTTAAACCGGTAGCTAAGAAATTTAAAGCCGTTCCTGATATCGTTTGGTCAGCTTTATATTTAATACTAGCAATAGCATGAATGATGGAAAACAAAGCGCCAACAATACCAGCTGCTAAAACACAAAGCCAGGGAATAACACTATTTCCATAAAAACCACCACTAGCATTTAAACCTAGAAAATAACATAAACTAGCACTCACAAAAGCACCAACCAACATAATACCCTCTAATCCAATATTAGTAACACCACTTCGTTCAGCATATAAACCACCTAAAGCGGCAATAATAATCGGGGTAGAATACATGAAAGTTAAACCGATATTTGATACGATAGAATCCATTATTCACCACCTCCACTATCTGTTGATTGTTGTACTTTAATTCTTTTTTCTTCCCGTTTTTTCGCATATCGATCAATATATTTCTCATATAATAAAGGAATCGCATAAAAGAAGATAATCAAGGCTGAAATAATAACAGCAATATCACGGGGTATTCCCACATATTGTAGTAATGGTTGTGATACTTGAAGGATACTAAATAATCCTCCCGCAAAGAAAACGCCAATTGCTGAATTAGCCCCAACTAAAGCAACAGCTATCCCATTATAACCATATTCTTCAAAACCAGGTAATGCTCGCCCTGTTCCAAATATCCCTAAAACTAAGACGGCTCCCGCTAATCCCGCAAAAACACCTGAGATTCCCATTGACATCGCAACGCCACGTTTTACTTTCATTCCGGCATATTCAGCTGCATTTTTATTATGACCAATCGCTTTTAATTGATAACCAAAAGTGGTTTTATTAATGACAAACCAATAAACAATTAAGGCTACAATCACGATTAATATCGACCAATTCAAGCGAGAACCACCACTAATACTACTTAAAAAATCACTATTTAGTAAAGCTGTATCTTTAATTGGTGGAGTCTTTTCATTAGTAAATCCTGGTTGCATTCTTAAAATCATATTAGCTAGATATAAACAAGCATAATTTAACATAATACAAGTTACAACTTCATGTACATCAAATTTAGCTTTAAGATAACCGGGAATATATCCCACAATAAAGCCAGCTATACCAGCGGCGATAATACAAACAAGGGCATGAATAATAATAGGTAAATCTAAGTATAATCCACATAAAGTAGCAGCGACACTACCCATCATTAATTGTCCTTCTGAACCAATATTAAATAATCCTGTCTTCCAGGCAAATGCTACTGATAGACCAGTTAATATTAAGGGAATAGCAGCTACAATAAACTCACCGATATAGCGAGGATTAAAAGCTTCTTTTCCTGATAAATCAATTCCACTAAAAGATTTAAACATTGGAACTAAGATATCTTGAGGCATATAAGTTTGTAGACCATTACTACCATTTTTTATTCCTAAAATCATCGCAAAGATAATAGCAACGGTAAACCCAAGAATGACTGCAATAATTGCTGATGTAATTTTTTTATTCATCTAATTGACCTCCTATCATTGTTGATAACCTACCATCATTAATCCTAGTTGTTTTTCATCAGTTTCTTTAGGATTGACTTCTCCCATAATTTTTCCTTGATAAATAACAGCTATGCGATCTGATAAATTCATTACTTCATCTAATTCTAATGAAATTAAAAGAATAGCTTTACCTTTATCACGTTCTTTTATTATTTGTTTATGAATATATTCTATTGCTCCAACATCTAAACCTCTGGTTGGTTGAACAATGACCAATAAGTCAGGTGAAAGATGAATCTCACGGGCAATAATAACTTTTTGTTGATTCCCACCACTCATTTGACGAACCATCGTTTTAGCTCCTAATGATGAGCGAATGTCAAAATCATTTATTAACTGATCAGTTAACTTTACAATTTCATTTTCAATTATTATGCCATTATTTTGATATGGTTTTTTATTATAAGTATGTAAGACCATATTTTGAGCCATATTAAAATCAAGGATTAAACCATGTTTATGACGATCTTCAGGAATATGTCCAAGGCCAATATCAAATCGTTTTTTTACACCAATATTTGTAATATCAATATTATTTAATATAATTTGCCCATCATTAACTTTCTTTAGTCCAGTAATTCCATAAACTAAATCAGTTTGACCATTACCCTCAATACCAGCTAAACCATAAATTTCACCCCGTCTGATTTCAAAGGAAATATCATCGACAACTTTAAATTTCTTATCATTAAACATACTTAGATTATTAACTTTTAAAACGATATCTCCTGGTTGACATTCATCTTTAGAAACCCCAAAATCAACTTCACGACCTACCATCATGTTAGCCATTTCATTTGTATTAGTAGTTGTAACATCAACTGTTCCGATATACTTCCCTCTTCTTAAAACGGTACAACGATCAGCAACCATCTTAATCTCTTTTAATTTATGAGTAATTAAAATAATTGACTTACCTTCTTTGATAAGAGCTTTCATTATTTTCATTAGTTCTTCAATTTCTTGGGGAGTTAAAACAGCTGTTGGTTCATCAAAAATAAGAATATCATTATTACGATATAACATTTTTAATATTTCAACGCGTTGTTGCATCCCCACACTAATATTCTCAATCTTAGCATCAGGTTCGACATTTAGATGATATTTTTCACTTAAAGCCATAATTTTTTCTTGAGCTTTATTAATATCTAAAACCATTCCTTTAGTTGGTTCATATCCCAAAATAATATTTTCGACAACAGTAAAATCATCAACTAATTTAAAATGTTGATGAACCATCCCTATTCCTAGATCATTCGCAATATTAGGACTATCAATTTTTACTTCTTTATTATTTACTTTAATTATTCCTTCTTCAGCTTGGTATAAGCCAAATAATACACTCATAAGTGTTGATTTACCAGCACCATTCTCCCCTAACAAAGCATGAATCTCTTGTTTCTTTAATTCAAACGAAACAGCATCTACTGCTTTTATTCCTGGAAATTCTTTTGTGATATTGATCATTTCAATTACATTTGTCATGAATATCCTCCTAGTTTTACTTAATTAAAATTATATCAATATTTGTCTGTTTTTACAATTTAATCCTAAATATCATCTCAAATTATTTTACTAAGATAATCATATTGAGAATAAATTAATTATAATTATTAAATTAATATCTGTTTTTAACGACTTTTACTAAATAACTATTTACTATGGTAATCTCTTGTAAATATATAAATTTGGATCAGTATTTAATAAAATAAGTAATTCAATATTAAAAGTACTTTAGAAGAATAAAAATAATAATATGTTACGACAAAATAAGATAATAAAAAACATAAAAACTCTGCATTAATACAGCTATTTTTATGTTTTTATATAAAGAAAGTGTTAAACTTGAGACCCTATCAAATAAGCTTTAATATTGATAATTAAATAAGTTAAAAACAATTAAATATTGCATGTTTTTTATTTACTTAACGAGGTGTTGACTGAACACCCCATAGATAATTATAGCTTAAAATATAGTTTTTATTTTGATATTCTTTTATATCATGCCATTTACCATCTTTTAATTTATTATATATTAATCCACTAGCATAAGAAGTTGCTAAGGAAGAGGAATTGTTATTAAAACATTTATCTTTA
>JAITPW010000086.1 GCA_031289255.1 Bacilli bacterium | reverse complement strand
CATATTAAATCAATGGTTTATACAACGATTCCTTCTTATATTATTGCTGCAATCTTATTCATCATTTTAGGATTTGTAAACCATAAAAGTGGTGGTGATTTATCACAAGTTAATGAAATGCAACAAATTTTATTAAAAGTTTATAATATTAATTTATTGTTGTTGGTTCCACCACTTGTGATTGTCGCAATGGTTGTCTTTAAATTACCAGCTATTCCTGGATTATTCCTAGCCGTATTGCTTGGAGTATTATGTACTATTTTCTTTCAAGGTTTAGCACCGGAAAATGGAGCTCGAGTCTTAATAGATCAATTACATTATGGTTATAGCTTTGATCCAGCAGCGATTGCGAATATGGGATTTAGTGAAGGTGCAATCACTAATATGACTGATTTATTAAGTCGTGGTGGCTTTGATTCAATGTTATGGACCGTTGCCTTAATCTTCTGTGCAATGAGTTTTGGGGGAGCAATGGAAGCTACTGGTTTCTTAGTATCGTTAGTTGATTCATTAAAATTTGCGACTAAAAGACGAGTATCACTAATTACCACATCACTTCTAACTGGAGTAGCTGTTAACTTCTTAGCAGCCGATCAATATGTTAGTATTGCGATTCCTGGACGTATGTATAATAAAGCATTTAAAGATTTAGGATTAGCTCCTCGTGTACAATCTCGTGTTCTTGAATCTGGTGGTACCTTAACTTCACCACTATGTCCATGGAATACATGTGGAGCAACGATGAGTTCATTCTTAGGTGTTAATGCCTTCACCTATGCACCATTCGCTTGGTTTAACTTAATTAACCCAGTAATGGAAATTATTGCTGCCTCAATCGGATGGGCAATGTTCCCTGATGATGGTAGTGATTATGCTCAATAAAAATATGTCAATAATTACATTATGTTTCTAAAAAATAAGATAATTAATATCTTATTTTTTTTTGTTGATATTTATTATCTTGATAAAAAATAGTTATTTTTTAATATATTAATTTAGACATCAATAATATCAATAAATAAAATCTATGTATTTTTTGTTATTTCAATAATAATAATTAATAGCTTGATAATTTACTTTACTAATTAATAACATTCTCTTGTTTTTAATAACATAAAATGATATGATAATGCCATAAATCTACCAAGTAAATTATTCATTTTATTGTAGATTGTAATTAAAATAAATTTCTTAGGAGAGTGTATTATGAGTGAAATCATTTTACCTGAAGTAACAGGTAGACGTAAAGTATTTGGATTAATTTCCGTTGTAGTACTTGTCGCATTATTGATGTTCTTTGTGATTGGGCCAGGTTATAAAGATGCCCCACTAGATGTTCATCTAGCATTAATCGGTGCTACCATTTTTGTTTGTATCTTAGGATACTTTGATGGTACTAAATGGGCAGTTATTGAAAAAGGTATTATATCTTCAATAATGACTGCTATGCAAGCTTGTTTAATCTTATTAGTAATTGGTATTTTAATTGCTTCTTGGATTACCGGTGGTATTGTTCAAGCCATGATTTATTATGGACTTGGTATTATCAGTCCTCAGCTATTCTTCTTTACTGCATTAATTCTATGTAGTATTGTCGCATTAGCAACTGGATCATCATGGACAACAGCTGGAACAGTTGGGGTTGCTTTAATTGGAATTGCTGGAGCTTTAAATATTCCGATGGGAATGGCTGCTGGTGCTATTGTTTCAGGAGCTTATTTTGGCGATAAAATGTCACCTTTGTCAGATACGACTAACTTAGCTCCCGCTGTAGCAGGAACAACTTTGTTTGACCATATTAAATCAATGGTTTATACAACGATTCCTTCTTATATTATTGCTGCAATCTTATTCATCATTTTAGGATTTATGAACTCAAAAAATGGTGGAGATTTATCACAAGTTAAAGAAATGCAAGCAATTTTATTAAAAGTTTATAATATTAATTTATTATTGTTGATTCCACCACTTGTGATTGTCGCAATGGTTGTCTTTAAATTACCAGCTATACCTGGATTATTCCTAGCCGTACTGCTTGGAGTATTATGTACTATTTTCTTTCAAGGTTTAGCGCCGGAAAATGGCATCAGAGTTTTAGTAGATCAATTACACTATGGTTACACTTTTGATGTTGATTCACTAGCAAATTCAGGATTTGGTGAAAAAGCAATTCAGAATATGGCTGATTTATTAAGCCGTGGTGGCTTCAGTTCAATGTTATGGACTGTTTCATTAATCTTCTGTGCGATGAGTTTTGGAGGAGCAATGGAAGCTACTGGTTTCTTAGTATCGTTAGTTGATTCATTAAAATTTGCGACTAAAAAAAGAGTATCATTAATTACAACTTCAATTCTAACTGGAGTAGCTGTTAACTTCTTAGCAGCCGATCAATATGTTAGTATTGCGATTCCTGGACGTATGTATAATAAAGCATTTAGGGATTTAGGATTAGCTCCTCGAGTACAATCTCGTGTTCTTGAATCTGGTGGAACCTTAACTTCTCCACTATGTCCATGGAATACATGTGGAGCAACGATGAGCTCGTTCTTAGGTGTTAATGCCTTCACCTACTTACCATTCGCTTGGTTTAACTTAATTAACCCTGTTGTTGAAATTATCTCAGCAGCTGTAGGATGGGCAATGTTCCCAGATGATGGTAGTGACC
Organism: Bacilli bacterium; assembly: GCA_031289255.1. Classification (GTDB taxonomy): domain Bacteria; phylum Bacillota_I; class Bacilli_A; order JAJDGJ01; family JAJDGJ01; genus JAISTP01. Next base: position 13,391 of record JAITPW010000086.1, on the reverse strand, counting down.
ACGTCCAAAATATTTAAATGTTTTAAAAAAACTACTTAACAAAAAGTAGTTTTTTTTATCAAAAAATGTAGTAGCAATTAAATTTAATATATTCTGATATTATGATAAAAGTAGTTTTCTAAAAATTATTAGTAATGCTTTTTTAATATAATAATAAATAAGGCTTAAATAGTTTATAAAAACTACTAAGCCTTATTATCTTATATTAATAGCCATCAATAAACAAATATCTGTATCAAACCTGATAAACATTATAACCACTAATAGCTCTTTCTATTATGATCAATTAAGAACCATTATTAATTAACTACATATATTGTTTAAGATTTTCTAAGGTTTTCTTAATCTTATTTAACATATAGATTCCAATAATGAGTGGTAAAATAAAGAAGAGAAAGAATAAAACACTTAATAAAACATAGTTTTTCATGATAAAACTATCATCATAATCCTTCACAACACCATTAGGTATGGTAATAATTTTAGCTACTTTATCTTTATTAACAACTTGCTCTTGATTATTATTCTTTAAATCATTCAAATTAACTTGAGCTAGATAAATAACATTTAAAGTGAAATGATTTGATATATCTGTAATCTTCTTTATAGTATTAATATTGGTAAGGATATTAATATTATTATCACTAATATTCTTAATCAATTTTAAATTAATAGCATTGGGAATAATATAAGTATCATTATATTGACTAACTAATTCAATATCAGCTTGTAAAGTACCGGTCTTTAATACTTTATTCGTATTTAAATCAAAATACTCATTTAAAAAGACTTTTTTATTATTGCTTTTGACATTAACAATATTATATTCTTTAAATCCTAAAGCTTTCTTATTATTACTTAATTTAGTATTATTAATCATGGTATTATTTTTATTGTACCAAATAGTATCAACTTCATAATTTCTATTAAGAACTAAGATTTCACTTTGATTAATAATGGGAAATATTTTATGCTTGGTAATAACCTCCTTTTTAGTAAGTAAATTATTATCAAGCTTTAAATTAATTAAAGGTATCTCACTTAAATCAGGTAAGGCAATTAATAAGTTACCTTTTAAAGATAGTGATTGTAATTTTAAAGCATCAATCTTTGTAATAGCATTAATCGAATTATTATCTAATGATAATGTTTTCAAATTTATTAAATTATTTATATCATTGGCAAGATAAAACAAGGAATTACTATTAATTGAAAGGGTTTCTAATGATTTTATTTTACTAATGTTATTAATATTAGTAAGACTATTATTATCAATAATTAAAGTTTTTAATTTAGTAAGCTTATCTAAATTAGTGATTTTACCAATATTATTACTACTTATATCTAAATATTCTAAATTACTTAATAAATTTATTGTACTTGGTATTTCTTCTAAATTATTACTAGTAATAACTAATTTCTTTAAATGTTGGGCATCTTTAAGCTTGTTATAGTCAATTTCTTGATTTGAGCATACTAAAGTACTAACATTACTTAAATCTTTATCAAGGCAGTTATCAAGTGCCTTAATATTAACATTTAAGTTAAGACATAATATAAAGATAATAAAATAATATTTTTTCATTTAAATCACTTCAATTCTTATTAATAGTAATACGCCATTTTGATGATTGAAAAAGTTAACTTGAGAATGTAATTGTTGTTCAACAATATTCTTAATAGTATATAAACCTGTTCCACTCCCTTCAACATTAGTATTAATACGATAATAAAGATTAAATATTTTAGCTAATTGTTCTTGAGTATAAGGTTGCGATGTATTAAAAAATGACATGATAATATTATTATTATCTTGATAAATTTCAATTTTAGCCTCGCCATCTTTAGGCGTATACTTACAAATATTGGAAATAATATTGCGAAATAATTGTTGATAAATATGAATGTCATTTACAATATTAATTTCTTCATCAGTATCAATATCTAAATAGATATTTTTATTTTTAAATTGGTCTTCAAATTCAGTAATGATATTAAATAATAAACTGATGATATTAATATTTGATATTTCTAATTTTGGTTCCTCTTCTTGATAAGCTATTTTAATAATTTCGTTAATATCACTAATTAAATTATTACATGTCAGTAAAATTTTATGATTATAATTAATGTTATTAGCATTATCTACATTATTAATCAATATTTTGATATTATTGATCGGTCCTTTTAAATCATGAGTTAAACGAGCTAATTGATTGTTTTTATTTTCAAGTTTCTTATTTGATAATGAAAGATTCTTTTCTAAACTAGAATAGACAATTTGCGAATTATCAAAGTAATTACCTAATTCACTCGCAATATCTACCATCTGTCTTGATAAACGATCATATTCAGAAATTCTATTATTACTAATTAAATCAAACTGAAACTTAGCAATCTTATCAATATTAATCTTTAAAGATTTTAAAGGACGAACAAAACGATTAAATATTACTAAACAGATAATCATATTTAAAATCGCTAAGACGGCAACTGGAATAAACATGAAAAATCCCCACTTATTAAAAGTAGATTGGGGTGATGGATAATATTCCAATAACCATATTTCATATTTTTTACCATTGGCATGATAATCATATTTTTCTTCATAAGCAATGGCATTTCTTGATAAATTACCAGAATAATTATTTATATTCGCAATTGGTATTGTTGAATAAAGATTTTTATTATCTAATATTACTGCAAATTCAATAGGCTTGTTATTTTTTAATGATTTAAAGGCTTCTGATGAATTGGTGTTGATAGCTTCTTGGATTTTTTGTTTTACTTCATAAGTCTGTCTAACTTGGATTTCATTATAATCATCAGTTATTTTTAATAATGAGTACACAAAAAGTAAAACAATCACGAAGTAAAATATTGCAATACCAATTAAAACAAAACGCCATGATTTAGATAATTTATCTTTCATACCAACGGTAACCTACTCCTCGAACAGCTTGAATATTATTTATTTCTAATTTCTTTTTTAAATTCTTAACATGAGTATCAATCGTTCTTAATTCACCTAAATATGAATCATAGTCATAACCCCAAATATTTTCAGCAATATAATCACGTGGCAGTGATTCATTACGATTTTCAACTAATATCTTTAATAATTTAAATTCAATATTAGTTAATTTTACAATCATATCATTTTTTCTGACCACAAAATTTTTTAAATCAATACTCAAATCTTTATATTGATAAATTGAAGTCATTGGTTTATCAAATATCTTTTCTAATCTTTTGAGTATTACTTCAAATGATTGATCTTTTCTAATATGTTCTATGCCACCCATTTCTAAGCAAGCTAATTCAACTTTAGGGTCTTCGCTATGAGAAATATAAACAATAACAGCTTCACGGTTATACATTAAGATATATTCGCCTAATTGCGTACCACGAAGATTATCTAAATAATAATCAATTAAATAAATATCATAGCTACTACTTTCAATTATTTCTTTTATATTATTAACAGTATTAACACATTCAACAATAAAACCATTTTTACGTAAAACCCCAGTTAAGATTTCCGAATAGATTTTATCATCATCAATAAACAGAAGTGTTTTATTCATTTTAACCAACCCCTTCGCTTATTTATATTATAAAATTAATTTACTATTTAATCAACATCAAATTCTTCACATTTCCCTATATTTATGAAGTTTTTCTTAACAATAGACAATAAGTCTATAATAAAAACAACTATCTGAATAGTTTAGATAAAGGCCTCTTTAACAATATACTTCACATGAGCAGGCAGTGCTAACATTATTTCATCACCAATATGACCATTAAATGAAATCCAACCTAGTCCACAAATAATAATATCATACTTTTTTTCCTCATCAATAATGATGGTATTGGTAACAAAATCCGCAAAAAAATTAACATTTAAAGCTCTTGGTATCAACAAGTCATCTTCTTCATGAGTATCAAATAAATTTATACTATTTTCATATTTAGTACGATGCAACATTAAAGGATTATTAAAAAAGAATGTAAATCCTTTTTGAGATCCTTTTAAATAAGAGAAACATACTAAACCACCGATAAAAACACTTTGCATGCTCATTAATTGATAGGTACGACTTTTTATTTCTTTTTTTGTTTCAATAAATTTTAAATCTTCATTTTTTAAGTAGTTAATCATTTGCCCTGAGTATAGTAATCCGGGCATATCAATTAAAGAAACATCTTTACTAAGGGCTATTTCAATCATATCTAAAGTTGTATTAGGATAATTAGATACTGTTATTAATTGTTCATTTATGCTTTGTGAGTTTAATAAAGCATTAATTAAACTGCTTTTACCAACATTACTTAAACCAACCATATAAACATGATGCTGATTATGATATTCATAAATTTTACTAAGTAACTCATCGATATGATATTTTTTTTGAGAACTAGTCACAATAACCCCTAAAATATTATCACTGTATTGAGCAGCAATCTTTTTAACATAAGCAATAATTTTTCTTTCATTGACATTTTTTAAAATGAGATCTCTTTTATTGGCGACAATCAATATCTGATTATTTTTAAAATATTTTAAAACTTCATCATTTAGTGAACTATTAATATCAAAAAGGTCTATTACTAAGATAATTAGATTTTTTCTGGTCACATTATCATTGATGAGCTTTTCAAAATAGGCTCTATCTAAATTTATTTTCTTATATTCATGATGATGAATACTACGATAACATCTTAAACATAGCATCATTTCATCATTATTTAACTTCTTTACATAACCAATCTCATTAATATCATCACTTTGTAGTTTAGCACCACAACCATAACAATATTGATTAATATCTTTATTCATAGTATTCCCCTTTTTTAAACAGTTTTCTTTTAGTTAAGCTTTTAATAATAATTTTTTCAAAAAAGCGATTAATCTTAGTATAGATAATGTCACGATGAGCTAATGGTTCAACTAAGATATTCATCATATTCATGCGATTAGCTCCATAAACATCTGTTAAGATTTGATCTCCAATTAAACAAACTTGTTCACTTGTTAAGTGATAATCCTTTAATATTTTTTTAAAAGTTCTTTTTAAAGGTTTTTTAGCACTATAGTAATAAGGAACAACTAATTGAGTACAAAAAGTACTAACTCTTTTTTCATTATTATTACTTAAGATAATAACGATAAAATTCATTGCTTTTAACTCTTTAAATAAATCAATTACATGCCAATCAGGTTCTTTAACATCATGAGGGACTAAAGTATTATCTAAATCACAGGCTATTAATTTAATACCCTGTTCTTTTAATAATGGATAATTTACTTCAAAGATATTTTTATAATATTTAGTAGGTTTAAATTTACTCACTTATTGACCTCATTTTCTTTTTAGACATTAAATCTAAAATGCATAATATCGCCATCTTTGACAACATATTCTTTTCCCTCAATCCGAAGATGACCATTTTCTTTAACTTTAGCTTCACTTTGATAAGTGATTAAATCTTCATAAGACATTACTTCGGCTTTAATAAAACCCTTTTCAAAATCGGAATGAATAATGCCCGCGCATTGCGGAGCTAACATTCCATTATGAAAAGTCCAGGCTCGAACTTCTTGAACACCCGCGGTAAAATAAGTCTTAAGATTTAAAATATCATAAGCAACTTTAATTAGTCTATTTAATCCACTTTGTTCAAAACCTAATTCATTTAAAAATATTTCTTGATCTTCTTCAGCTAAAGTAGCAATCTCGGCTTCTATTTTAGCACATATTGGTATCACAATCGTATCTTCAGCTTGAGCTAATGATAAGACGGCTTGATAATATTTATGATCTTCATAATGGATGATATCTTCTTCATTCATATTAGCAACATAAATCATTGGTTTAATGGTAAGTAAACGAAAATGATTAATTACTTCTAATTCTTCTTTAGTTAATTCACAAGTAATCGCCTTTTTATTATCTAATAAAACAGACTGAATTTTTTTTAATACTTTAACTTCATATAATCCATCCTTGTCTTTAGTTTGGGTGGCTTTTTTTTCAATTCGATTTAATCTTTTTTCAATTAATTCTAAATCAGCTAAGATTAATTCTAAATTAATTGTTTCAATATCATCGATTGGATCAATTTGATCACTAACATGCGTAATATCACTATCATCAAAACATCTAACGACTTGTGTGATAGCATCTACTTCTCTAATGTTAGCTAGAAATTGATTACCTAAACCTTCCCCTTGGCTAGCACCTTTTACTAAGCCGGCAATGTCAGTAAACTCAAAAGTTGTCGGTATCGTTTTTTGAGGAGTTATTAACTCGGTAATTTTATTTAGTCGATAATCAGGAACTTCAACAATTCCAACATTAGGACTAATCGTAGCAAATGGATAATTAGCTGCCTCCACTTGTGATTTTGTAATCGCATTAAACAAAGTCGATTTACCAACATTAGGTAAACCAACAATTCCTGCTGTTAAAGCCATTTATCTTCTTCCTTTCTCTTATAAATTAATAAATTATTAAATGATAAATTTCATAAATTACATAAATAATAATAGCTATTATTGTTAAAACAATTTTTAATACCATAGTCAAATTATTAAGACTAGTTTCTTTACTATGAGTATTTTCATCACTATTATTTTCATCTTCATCTTTAGTACGTGAATCTAATTTAGCAGAATGAACATGATTATTATTTAAACTACTGGGATAATCATCACGTTTAAATTTGTCTTTATCATATAATGAAGTCGTCTTTGCTTTTAAAGCTTGTTGCCTTTTGGCTTCTTGATATAATTTTACATCATTAAATTCTGGTTCTTTATTAAAAAACATTTCTTCGACTTCCTTTACATTTACCATTATAATTATATAGATTTATCACCAAATAAGCTAGTAATTATCTAATTTAAATATCACAAGCTATGATAAGTGATAATTTTTATGATGTTTATTCTTAAGAAAAACAACATTAATAACAATACCAATATAAATAACATAACTCATATAAAAAAAGAAATGAGCTAGTAAAATCACAAATGCTAAAGAGCCATATAAAAAACTAAATCTTGTTAGAGCAAAGAGATAATTAGATAATAAAATAATAAGAAAAATACTTATACTCGTAAAGATTAAACCAGGATAAATGTTATTTAGTCTTAATTTGAAATCACTTACCAGACCATAACTTAAATAAATGATGATAAAAATAATCAGGAGCAGAATAATAAAATAATAATTTAATTTAAGATTAATATTTAAATAAGTAAATATTATGGGTAATAGATTCGTTAAAATAAGCATGATAATGATAATTAATAAAATAGAAACATTTAATATTATCGCATATAAATATGATTTGAAAAAAGATAATTTTTTTAAATCATACAATGATTCAATGGCATACATAATACCTCTAAAACCATTGCAGGAAAAAAAGAGACTTATCAAAAATAATCCCATACTAATTAAAATACTAGTATCAATAAAATTATTTTTTATCTCAAAAACAAATCCTCTTAAATCGATATCACTATTATTTAAAGCCATTATTTTATCCAACAAAGTTAGATCATTGATAAAATATTTAATCACAAACAAACATAATCCAAATAATAAAGGTAGAAAAGAAATGATAAAATAGAAAGCTAAACTAGCTGGTATCCAGCGGTATTCACCCTTAATAATTATTTTTAGGCTTTCTTTTATTATATTAATCATTATTTTTATATAGATATGAAGGATGCATTAATCCCGTTGGCTCATAATATTCATCTTTAAGATACTTAAAACCAATCTCTTCTAACATTTTCTTACTTCTGATATTATGAGGATTATGACCAGCATTTAAATTATTAACTTTTAAAACATTAAAAGCATATTCGATTGTTTTTAACAGCGCTTCTTGAGCATAGCCTTGATGCCAATAATCGTCAATTAAATGAACGCCTATTTCATAAATATTATTATCTAAATCATATGGTCTTAATCCACATACCCCAATAAAAACATCATTATCCAATAAAAATATTGGCCAATAAGCAACCTTATACTTCTCCATATTATTTAATTCTAAATAAAAACGGTCTTTTATTTGTTTTTCACTAAATTGACCATTAATACTAATATATTTACTTACTTCTTGATTAGACCATAAAGTGAAAGCAAGATGATAATCATCAATAGTCCAATTTTTAAAACCTAATCTTTTCGAAATCATAAAATAATTATTCATATAAACCCTTCTTTATTAAAAATTTAATTATTAATTATTTTACCATATATTAAAATTATTTATGCATCAAAATTGATAATAATTAAAAAAATATCAATTAAACAATTGATATCCCTTTAAAATTACAGTATTTTGTCTAAAAAACTTTTAGCCCGATCAGTTTGAGGATCATTAAAGAACGCTAGCGGTTTACTATCTTCAATAACCTCACCTGAATCAAGAAATAATAATCTGGTGCCAACTTCTTTAGCGAAATTCATTTCATGAGTTACGACAATCATCGTAACTTTACCAACTAATCCTTTCATTACATCCAAAACTTCCTTAATCATTTCCGGATCAAGAGCTGAAGTTGGTTCATCAAAAAGAATGACATCTGGTTGCATGGCTAAGGAACGAGCAATAGCTACTCTTTGTTTTTGACCACCACTTAGATTTTTAGGATATTCATTAGCTTTATCACTTAAACCGACTAAATCTAATAACTCAATACCCCTTTTGGTTGCTTCTTCGATATTCATAATATTTAATTTAATGGGTGCTAAAATAATATTTTCTAAAGCTGTTTTATGAGGAAAAAGATTAAATTGCTGAAAAACCATACTAATTTTTTCTCTTATTTTATTAATATCATTATTCTTATCATTAATATCAAGATCATTAAAATATATTTTTCCAAAAGTTGGTTTCTCTAAGCTATTTAAACATCTTAAAAAGGTTGATTTACCTCCTCCTGAAGGACCAATGACCACTATTACTTCATTTTGTTCAATGCTTAAAGAAATGTTTTTTAAGACCACATTTTTCTTAAATTGTTTTGTTAAATTTTCAACTTTAATCATTCGCAAATTTCCTTTCAATAATACTTACTCCTTTAGTTAAAGAATAAACCACAATAAAATAAAGAATTCCCGCCATAAATAAAGGCGTAAAAGGATTATACGTAATTGCAGTAGCTTGCTTAGAGTAAAACATTAAATCACGAGCTCCAATAACAGATATGATAGCTGTTTCCTTAGTTAGAGCAATAAATTCATTACCTAATGCTGGCAAAATATTTTTAATAGCTTGAGGCATAATAATTAATTTTAAACTAGTTTTATAATCAAAACCTAAAGAACTAGCTGCTTCAAACTGACCTTTATCAACCGAGTTAATTCCCGCTCTAAATATTTCCCCAACATAAGCCGCACTATTTAAACCAACCGCCAACATTCCAACGATATAATTACTCCAATTTAATGAAGCTCCACTCATTTCATGCCAAATAAAAGCAGGGACATAGTATAACATATAAAGTTGTAATAATAATGGTGTTCCTCTGACAAAATTAATATAAACAGTAACGACACCACGAACAAATTTATTACCGACTAATTTTCCAATCGCTAAAATAATACCAATAATAATTCCAATAATAATTCCAAAAAAAGCAATACTAAGAGTACAAAATAAACCACTAATTAAATCTAATATTACTTGTTGATTGAAAAAGAAGGAAAAGTCATATAATTTTGAAATATCTAATAATATCATTACTTATTCAAACTATCATATAATTTAACATTAGTATTAAACATTTCATCTAATTTATTAGATGCTTTTAACTCTTTAATAATATTATCAAGTTCATTTTTTAAAGCCGTTTCATTTTGCGGAATCCCAATACTAGCACCATCTTCTAATAAGACATCTTTAATTCCTTTAATAGCTTGATAACTATAATTAGGATACTGAGCCACAATATTCTTTGCACTTACTTCCGCAATCATTAATACATCAGCTTTACCCGAAGTTAAGGCCGCAACAGTATCAGAAACACTTGGTAATTCTAAAACTTTAGCTCCTTCAACAGCTTTAGCCGCATCAGCTTGAGTTGTTCCCATTTGAACAACAATCGTTTTACCATTTAATTGTATTGCATCATTAATATCAACACCTTTTTTACTAATAACAACTGTTTTAGATTGATAATATGCTTCCGTAAAATCAATTGACTTTCTTCTTTCTAGAGTATCAACCATACCAGCTAAAATAATATCAAATTTACCAGTTTGTAATGATCCTGTTAAAGCATCAAAATCAATATCAACCCATTCCACTTTAACACCTAGTTTTTCACCAATATAATTACCGAGATCAACATCATACCCAACTAATTTCTTTTGATTATTAGTAGTATCATAAAACTCATATGGTGGGTATCCTGAATTGGTCCCAATAACAATGGTTCCTTTTTCTTTAATTTTGCTTAATAAATCATTACCTTGATCTTGAGCACCCCCACAAGCACTAAAACCAATTAATAATAATAATACGCCAAATACTTTAATAAACTTTTTCATTTTAAAAACTCCTTTTTTTTTAAACAAAAAAATCACTATCTCAATTAAGAAATAGTGATTTAGTGTTCTCTTTTTATGAAAAATGCTAAAAAGCGTAATCTCTATTTCTTGATAGATAATTACGGCGATCGCGAAGAACTAATGCGCTATTTAATTGTAATTTATAATCTAACATTGTCTTCACCACTTTCATGTAAAACATGATAACATACAAAATATTATTTGTAAACAAATATATCTTGAATATTCATCAATAAAGCTAAAATCTTGTTATATTGTCTTCTTTCTTTCAACAAAAATATAGCCAATGCCTCTTTTAGATAATAATTGGTCTTTTAAATTAAGTTTGTTTCTTAAAGAATGAGCATAAACATCAATAATCCGATTCTTAGAATCAAACTCGTAATTCCAGATATTTTTCATTAATTCATTACGAGTAACAACGCGATTACAATTAATAACTAAATAGACAATTAAATCAAATTCTAATTTGCTTAAATTAACTTGTTCATCATTTAAATAAGCATTACGACTATTATTATCTAGTACTAAATCATCATTAATTTTAATAATCGAAGGTACTTCAAGCATCGTTGTTAATTCTCTTAAAGCTACTTTAACACGAGCTAATAAAACACGAGGTGAAAATGGTTTAGTAATATAATCATTAGCTCCATTTTCTAAGCCTAAAACAATATCCATTTCATCATCACGATTTGTTAAAACAATAACTCTTATTTTGACATCAACTTCTTTAATTTTTTGAATTAACTCAATTCCTCCAAGGCTAGGTAAATCTAAATCAATAATAACTAAATCAAAGCGATTATTCTTGATTTCATTTAAAGCCATCATTCCATCATCACAAAGTTTAATACTATAACCTTGTTGCTTAAAATCATATTCTAAACCTTTTTTTAATTCTTCATTCGTATCTGCAATCAATATATTTATCATCATAAACACCTTTCTATAAATATTTTATCATTAACAATATTTTACATTATTTTTAATCTATTGACTAGTATTATTAAGTATTTTCTTTAATTGTTGATAGATTATTAAAGCTAAAAAACCACCTACTAAGGCCGTAAAAAACTGTGGTAATGAAAACATACTTGAAATGACATGAGCTTGTTTAGCTGGTAATTCTAAAAATAAAGGAACCATTATTTTCACAATACCTAAATAGAGCACAATACATTTACATAAAGCTGCGACAATAACTAAAGCAATATTATAATAGAAAATCTTTTTATTATTCAAAGCATCAATTCTTTTAGCAACTAATCCATAAATCATAACTAAGACAACATTACCTAAAATAATAAAGGGAATTATACTCCATAATGGACCAATCCCAAATAATTTAGCAATTAATGGTGAAAGTAATGCTATTGAACAACCTGTTAAAAGCCCATAACTTAAAACACTAATAATCAAGACTAAATTAACTAAAGAACCCGTTATTAAAGTATTGCCCATAAAAGCTGTGCTAATTTGAATAACAATTAATAAAGCAATAAATAATGCTGTTTGAACAATCCATAATACTCTTTTATCGTTCATTTTAACCATCTCCTGCCCATATTATAAACTAAGTTATTATTTTTATCTTGTAATATACTAAAAAACTTATCAAAAGGTTAATTATCCCTTATAATAAGTTTTTCTTTTAGTTATTACTAATTAATTCATAAATATACCAGTTATTATCTTTATCTTTAACCAAGCGAACTATTATACTTGAAACAATATTATTAATATTATTATCTTCATAGCTCCACTTAACATCAATATCAACTACTTTATTTAAATTCGTATTATTACTAATAACTGATCGTTTTTTATCAGTTCTTTTTATTATTTCAACATTAGTAATTAAAGGTAGTTGAGCTTGTTCATAAACCTTCTTAAATTGAGCATAATCACGATAATAACTATCAACAGCATTAGTCTTAAAATTATTACGATTAGCCTCTAAAATAAACCCTAGACCGCCAACTTGATTATAATTATTCTTATCTTTTAAAGAAAAATATTCACTTATAAAATATTTGGAAACTTCATTAGTAATTGTGGTATCATCCTTGTTTGATAAGGCTTTAAGCAATAGTGGTTCTAATTCTTTTTCATAATTAGATTGGTTTGGTGAAACATCATAGATACCTATTTTTTTATTTACTAAGACGACACTTGTCTTCTTATTCTTTAAATCAATCATATTCTTAACTTCTATAATAGCAAGAAAACAAACCATTATGGTTAAGATTATAAATAATACCCGTGTTTTTTTATTCTTTAACATTACCATCTTCTCCTATTATCAAATCAATCATTGCCAGTAAACGTTCATTGGCTTTACCATCAATCATTTTTAAATATTTATTTTTATTATCTTCATACTCAATACTATCTTCATTACCGTGTGCTATTATATCATAAACTTCCTTAATTGTGCTAGCTTTTTCAACGTTTAAATCATTAATATCAAGACAAAGACCTCGTTCTTTTTGATAACTTATTAAATCATATAAATATAAAATAATTTTTTTATTTAAAATCATACTATCAAATACTAATGCTGAATAATCACTAATAACAATATCAGCAACAATCAACAATTGATATAGATCATCTAAAGAAACATCATCAATTTCTAAATTAGTCTTAATTAAAGGATGTTTTTTTATTAAGAGAACCATATCATCATCCAATAACGTCTTTAATTCATTAATATTACTCTGATATTTAATATCCTCAATCCCTTCTCCTCTAAAAGTAGGAGCATATAAAATTAATTTTTTATTT
>JAITPW010000002.1 GCA_031289255.1 Bacilli bacterium | reverse complement strand
GTAATATGATTATTTTTTCAAATAATGAAAAAGAAATTAATAAAATAAGCGATATGTCTTTGAAACTAGACTTATTTAATATGAAATTTGATAAATTACAGGATACTACTAATGAATATTTAGATTTTGTAAAAGAAGGTTTATTAATTAATGGTACAATTTTTATCTTATCTGTTTTATTTGTTGTTTTTACAACAACTGTTTGTATAAATAGAATAATCAAAAGTAGTATAAATAAATATATTATTTACTATTACTGTGGGGCATCTCTAAAAAATATAATTATAAATATTAATATTAATTTATTATTACTAGAGTTAATTTCTTTACTTGTCCCGATAATCTATTGCTTATCTTTTAATATTAATTTATTTATTGTGTTTGTTTTACTAGTAATTAGTTTATTAATAAATCTATTTTCAAGCATGATTATTTACTTTAATCTTAGAAAAAATAATTTAATTTCACTTTATAGATTGGAGAAATAAATAATGAAAAATGAAATTATTAAAATTGAAAATGGAAATAAAATTTTTAATAAAAAAAGAAATATTAAAGTATTTGAAAATCTTTCTTTTAATGTTTATGCTAATGATTTTATTGGAATTTATGGTGACTCTGGTAATGGTAAAACTACACTAATAAATATAATAGGATTATTAGATAATCTAAGTACCGGAAGTTACTATTTATTTAATGATATTGATACAAAAAAACTATCCGATTTTAATAAAGCTTATTATCGTAATAGATTATTTGGCTATATTTTTCAAGAGTATTCATTAATTGAAGATTATACTGTATTAGAAAATATATTATTACCAACAAAATATAATAAGAATAGTTCAAAAAAAGATTCAATTATTAATGCAAAAAAATTATTATGTAATTTTGGAATAGAAGAAAAGGAAAATGAAGTAGTTGCTAATTTATCTGGTGGTCAAAGACAAAGAGTAGCAATTGCTAGAGCATTAATTAATCATCCTAAAATTATAATTGCAGATGAACCAACTAGTGCTTTAGATAAAGAAAATAAAAAGTATGTTTTAGATACATTAAAACTTATTAATGAAAGTGGAGTTACAATTATACTTGTTACTCATGATGAAGCAAGTACAATTTATTGTAATAGATTATTTAAGATGGAAAAAAATAATTTTTATGAGGTGATTAAATGATGAATATAACTTTTTTAGCAAGCATCTATTTCTACATTATGGTTCTAGTTTTGCTTTTAGGAATTGGTTTTATTATTTTAGGAATTTTTTATAAAGGAAATAATAAAATTAAAACTGCTTTAATTATTGGTGGTGTATTATTATTCATTCTATCATTTTGGATAGGAAGAGATCGTAACCAGATTGAAAGTAAAGCTGATTCTTCTTATCATTATCATTTGAATAGTTATAAGTTATAAGTTATAAATTAGAATTAATAATTAATTATCAAAAGAAAACATCATTATTATTAAGATTATTATCTTAATAATTTGATGCTTTTTTTTGTCTATATCAAGATTTAAAATTACTTATTATTTTGATTAATGTTATTAGTAAGTTCATACTTGATAAAAATATCAATTTCTTTTTTTAGAACATCAATTATCTCAGCTTCTTGGATGGTTTTGATGATTTGACCTTTTTTAAAAAGAATGGCTTGCTCTTTACCACCAGCTATCCCAATATCAGCTTGTTTAGCTTCACCAGGTCCATTAACAACACAACCCATTATTGCAACTTTAATATTAGATTGTTTATTTTCTAAATATTGATCAATAATATTAACAACTTTAAACATATCATATTGTAATCGACCACAAGTTGGACAGGAAATAAGGGTTGGAATATTGAAAGCTAAGTGATAGTTTTTTAATAATTCTTTACAAACTCTGATTTCTTTAAGAGGATCATCACTTAAACTAATTCTAATGGTTGAACCAATACCAGCTTTAATTAAAGGTGCTAAGCCAGCGACTGATTTAATAGTACCACTAAATTCATTACCTGCTTCAGTAATTCCTAAATGTAAAGGATAATTGAACTCTTGAGCTGCTAATTCATATGCTTCCATACACAATGATATCTCACTAGCTTTTAAGGAAAGACATATATCGTAAAAATTTAAATCTTCTAAGATTTTAATATGTTTTTTAGCACTAGCAATCATGGCTTGAGCACATGGATAACCATACTCTTCAAGGATTTCTTTTTCTAAAGAACCAGCATTGATACCAATTCTAATTGGAATATTTTTACTTTGGCAAGCTTTTACGACTTTTTTAATACGCTCTTGCGAACCAATATTACCAGGATTAATTCTAATTTTATCAATATCATTTTCAATGGCAATTAAAGCTAATTTATAATCAAAATGAATATCAGCAACCAAGGGAATATTAGTATGTTTTTTAATGATTTTAAGAGCTTTGGCATCAGCTTGATCTAATAAAGCAAGGCGAACTATTTGAGCACCAGCTTTCTCTAAATCATTAATTTGTTTGATAGTTGCCTTGGTATCTTTAGTTTTAGTATTACACATTGATTGGATAATAATACTATCGCTTCCACCGATAATAATATTACCAACACGTATTTTCTTAGTATCACAACGATGAATCATTTTATCAACCTCTTTTTATTATTATACCAATAAATTAGGAAATTATTATCATAAATAGAAAATTAATTAAATAAATAGGAATAATGAATTAAATTAAATAATTTAGATTAGATAGGAGATTTTAATAAGTTATACTGATTATTCGGTAATGCCGAATGGTAATTAATTTAATTTGATTATATAGACATTTATAGTTGATAATGATAAAGTTATTCATAATAACATAATAAATAATTTTTATAAAACTATAAGTAAAATAAAGGTCGATAATTATAAAATATAAGTAAGATAAAGGTAAAAAATTATGGAAACGAAAAATAATAACATTAAAAGTGTTAGTAAAGCGATTAAAATAATTGAAGTGATCGTTAAGCATAATCATGGCATTAGTTTATCACAATTAGCAAATGAATTAGGGATGGCTCGCTCCACAGTTCATGGTTTAGTTTCAACATTATTAGATAATGGGTATGTTGCTCAAGATAATAATACGGGCTATTATGAATTAGGAAATAAGCTCTATGAAGTAGGGAATGCGGTTGCAAATAAATGGACTGAAAAGAAAATAGCTCGTGAGTATATTAATTATTTAGGAGAAAAATTTAAAGAAACAGTTCATATGTCAAAATTAAGTGAAGGACAAGTTCTTTATATTGATAAATATGAATCAACACAGTCCATTAGAATTGAAACTGAGATAGGGGTCTTATTACCAGCCTATTGCACAGGTGTTGGTAAAGTTTTAATGGCTTATCTTTCTTTAAATGAAGTCCAATTTATTATGAAGAAACATCCTTTAATTAAATACACTGATAATACGATTACTAATTTAGATAAATTAAGAAGTGAACTTAATAAAATTAAAGAACATGGTTACGCGATTGATAATCAAGAATATATGATTGGATTGTATTGTATTGCTGTACCAATCTTTAATCATCATAATGAGGTCATTGCTGCTTTAAGTATTTCAGCTCATATCTCACGAATTAATGAGCAGTATACTAATAAAATTATCAATGAATTATTAAAAGTAAGTAAAGAGATATCATTAAAGTTAGGAAGTACTTATTATGAATAAGATATTTGTAAATAATCGTATTCTTTTAAATAAAGAACATGATAGTGTGCTTGATACCTTTGAAGCATTACATGATAAACATTTATTAATTGGTTGTCGTCGTGGTGGTTGTGGTAAGTGTTTAATAAAAGTATTACAGGGAGAATATGAAGTAATTAGGGACATGAGTCAAGGTAATATCGATCTTAAGAATAATATTGTCTTGGCATGTTGTATAAAGCCAAAAACAGATTTAAAGATTACTATTTTATAAGGAGGAAAATCAAAATGGCTATAAAAGGAGTTATTAGAGCAGGATTTATGCAATTAAGAGTACTGGATATGGAAAAATCAGTACATCATTATGAAGATATTCTTGGTCTAGACAAAGTAGGGGAAACAAGTGATGGACGTGTTTTATTAAAAGGATATGATGAATTTGATCATCATAGCTTAATTCTTCGGAAAGCAGATAGTCCAGGTATGGATTTTATGGGCTTTAAATGTGATTGCGAAGAGTTTCTTGATGAAGTTTATGAAAAAACATTAGCTTATGGATTAGAATGTCAATGGGTAGATGCTAATAGTGATCAACCAGGGTTTGGTCGTCGTTTAGCAGTAAAATTACCAAGTGGCCATCGTATTGATTTATACGCGAGTGTAGAGCTTGCTGAAAAGTATCCAGGTTTAGTTTCACCAGAAATTTGGGTAGAACAACCACGAGGAATGAGTGTCAAAGGATTTGACCATGCGCTATTGTATGGTCCTGAGTTAGATAAAACAGTTAAATATATGACTGGTGTCTTAGGATTTCATATTGTTGAAAGATGTGATAAACCTGATGGAAGCCAATTAGTTTATTGGATTACTTCTTCTAATAAGCCTCATGAAGTTGCTTTTTTAGAATATGATAAACCAGGTAAATTACATCATGTTGCTTTTGCTTTAGATAATTGGAATGAAATAGGACATGCCGCTGATTTGATTACTATTAATGATATCAGTATGGATGCTGGTCCGATGCGTCATGGTGTAACAAGAGGGTATACTAATTATTTCTTTGATCCATCAGGTAATCGTAATGAAACTTATGCTGGGGGTTACACTTATTGCCCAGATCATCCAATTAGAGTATGGGATATGGATAATATTGGTCGTGGTATTTTCTATTATGAAAGAAAATTAAATGATCGTTTCTTAGCAATTGTTACTTAAAAAAGCGTAATAATTTACTTTTAAATAAACAATACAACAAGTTTCTTGTTGTATTGTTACTGTTATAATTTAATTATTTAAGAAGGAAATGGTAATATGCGTTTAGAAAAAATGGCCCATTTATTATATGAGGCATACCAAACTAAAGAAGGTATTGAACCTTTATCAAAACTAGATGTTAGTTTAAGTCCAGAAGAAGCGTATCAAGTACAATTAATTAATGTTCGACAGTGGCAAAATCAAGGTGATAAGATTACTGGTAAAAAAATTGGTTTAACATCATTACCAATGCAAGAGATGTTTAATGTTAATGAACCAGATTATGGGATAATTTTTGCTTCAAAAGAAAAAAAGAATCATAGCATTATTCTAAAAAATGAATATTTATTACCAAGAGTTGAAGCTGAAATTGCTTTTGTAATGAAAAAAGACTTGATTACCAATCACCTTATTACTTATGATCAAGTTAAAGATGCTATTGATTATGCTATTGCTTGTTTTGAAATAGTGGATTCTCGCATTAAAAATTGGGATATTAAATTAGTTGATACAATTGCTGATAGTGCATCATTTGCTGGTTATGTGATTGGGGATATTAAAATCCCATTAGATAAAATTGATTTAATTAATGAAGAAATGCATTTGTTTCAAAATGATCAATTAGTTGGTCATGGGCAAGGGAAAGCCGTTTTAGATGATCCTATTAATTGTGTTACTTGGCTAGCAAATAAACTTAATAAGTTTAATGTTTATTTAAATAAAGGTGATATTGTTTTATCAGGAGCTTTATCTAAAGCTATTGATGTTAATGCTGGTGATACATTCAAAGCTGTTTATTCTAATTTAGGAAGTATTGAAGTTAGTTTTAAATAATCTAAAAAACGAAGTGAGATGATAATATGAAAAAATTAAGATGTGCAATTTTAGGACCTGGAAATATTGGTTCTGATTTAATGTATAAAATTGATAGAAGTGATTATTTAGAGTTAGTTTTGATGGCTGGTATTGTTGAATCGGAAGGTATTAAAAGAGCTCGAGATAAAGGAATTGCAACTACTATTGAAGGAGTAGATGGTATTATTAAAGAAAAAGATCATATTGATGTTGTTTTTGATGCAACTAGTGCAGCAGCTCATTTAGTTAGTGGACCTAAATTAAATGAAGTAGGAATCTTTTGTTTTGATTTAACACCAGCTGCTTTAGGGCCATATATGGTGCCTAGTGTTAATTTAGATGATTTAAAAAATGAATTAGATGTTAATTTGGTCACTTGTGGAGGACAAGCAACAATTCCGATAGTTTATGCATGTTCACTGGTTGGAAGTATCAAATATGCTGAGATAATTGCTAGTATTTCTAGTAAGAGTGCAGGTCCAGGAACAAGAGCTAATATTGATGAATTTACTCAGACAACAGCAAATGCTCTAAAAGTAGTTGGACAAGCTAAAACATCAAGAGCTATTATTATTTTAAATCCAGCTGATCCACCAGTATTGATGGCTAATACCATTCATATTATTTATGATGATGAAAATATTAAGACTGAAGATGTCTTAAATAGTGTTGAAAAAATGGTCAAAAAAATTCAACATTATGTTCCAGGGTATACATTAAAAGTTCCACCATTTAAAAATAAAGATCATTATACAATGATTATTGAAGTTAAGGGTCGTGGTGATTTTTTACCAGTATATTCTGGTAATTTAGATATTATTAATTCAGCTGCTGTTGAAGCCGCTGAAAAATTAGCAGTGATGCGAGGTGAATAATAATGGATAAAATTACATTAATTGATACAACGATGCGTGATGGTTCTCATGCGATATCACATACTTATACCATTGCAGAAGTAATTGCTATCGCTCAAGGTTTAGATGAAGCTGGTGTTGAGTATATTGAAATAGCTCATGGTGATGGTATTGGTGGTTCCACTATTAATTATGGTTTTAGTAAAACTAATGAGCTTGATTTAATTGAAGCAGTCTGTAAAGTTGTTAAGAAGGCTAAAGTTACCATTTTACTAATACCTGGAGTAGGGACAATTGAGGATGTTGAAGAGGCTATTAAAAGAGGAATTAAAGCAGTACGAGTAGCTACACATTGTACTGAGGCTGATATTAGTAAACAACATATTGAATATTGTTTAAGTAAAAAATTAGATACTTTTGGGTTTTTAATGATGTCACATACAGTAAATAAAGAAAAACTATTAGAACAAGCTTTATTAATGGAATCTTATGGAGCTAAAGCAGTTTATATTGCTGATTCTGCAGGGTATATGATTACTAGTGATGTTTATGATAAAGTAAAACTTCTTAAGAACAACCTTAAGATACCAATTGGTTTTCATGCTCATAATAATCTTTCATTAGCTATTGCTAATAGCATTAGTGCGATGCAAGCAGGAGCTAGTTACATTGATGGTAGTTTAAAAGGATTAGGAGCTGGTTCAGGTAATGCTCAATTAGAAGTATTAAATTGTGTTATGGAAAGATATAATTTTATAAGTAATATTAAAGCTTATCCATTAATGGATATTGCTAGTGATATTGTCGAACCAATTATGAAAAGACCACAAATAATTAATACTGTTTCTTTAATGCTAGGAATTACTGGAGTTTATTCAAGTTTTATGTTGCATGCTAATGAAGCAGCGAAAAAATTTGATGTTGATGTCCGTGAAATATTAGTTGAATTAGGGAAGAGAAAAATGGTTGGTGGACAAGAGGATAAAATTATTGAAGTAGCTTATGAATTAAAAAATAATAAAAATAAATAATTGAGGAGTGAATAAAGATGAATAAACCAGAAATAGCAAAAAGTATAAAAACTGGAAAATTTATGACTAATTATCATGATGAAGGGACAGGATTTCCAGTCCTATTAGCTCATGGTTCAGGACCAGGGGTTACGGCTTGGGCTAATTGGAAATTAGTTATTCCCGAATTAAGTAAATTAACTCGAGTAATTGCTCCTGATATGCTTGGTTTTGGATACACCGAACGAGTTGCTGGTCTTGAATTAAACATGAAAACTTGGATGCAACAAACAGTAGATTTATTAGATGCTTTAGATATTGAACAAGTTGATATCGTTGGAAATTCATTTGGAGGAGCTTTAGCATTATGGATGGCCATTGAACATCCGCAAAGAATTAGAAAACTAATTCTTATGGGAGCAATGGGTGTTAATTTTGAAATAACACCTGGTTTAAATGATGTTTGGGGTTATACTCCTTCAGTTGCGAATATGAGTAAGATGTTAAATCTTTTTGTTTATAATAAAGCTATAGCAACTGATGATCTTGCTCAAATGCGTTATGATGCCAGTATTGAACCAGGTTTTCAAGAATCGTTTGCTGCAATGTTTCCTGAACCACGCCAAGCATGGGTTGATTTTATGGCCTATGATGATGAAGCTATTAAAAAAATTAAACATGATACTTTAATTATTCATGGTCGTGAAGATATGGTTATTCCTGTTTCAAATTCATATAAACTAATTAATTTAATTGATAATGCTCAATTACATGTCTTTGGGCATTGTGGTCATTGGACGCAAATTGAGCAATCACAACGATTTACCCAATTAGTAGCAAACTTTATTAAGGATTAAAAAAAGAACATATGTTCTTTTTTTAGTGAGCAGTAGTTATATTAAAATATAACTATTAAAAGCATAAAGTATAAAATAAAAAAACTATAAATAGTTAAGAATAATTTTTACTTAATTTATTTATAGTTTTATTATTTAATTATTATGTTTAGAATAAACCATTACCAAATAAGGTTGCAAATACTAATGAAACTATTGTCATTAATTTTATTAAAATATTAATAGATGGTCCTGAAGTATCTTTAAAAGGATCACCAACAGTATCACCAACAACAGCGGCTTTATGTGGTTCACTACCTTTACCACCATGAGCTCCACCTTCAATATATTTTTTAGCATTATCCCAAGCCCCACCAGCATTAGCCATGAAGATTGCCATTGAAACACCAGATACTAATGCCCCAGCTAACATACCAGCAAGTCCGTTTTTTCCTAAGATAAAGCCAATAACTAATGGTGATAAAACGGCTAATATACCTGGTATCATCATTTCTCTAATAGCTGCTTTTGTAGATATATCAACACATCTTTCATAATCAGGTTTAACCGTACCTTCCATGATTCCTTTATTTTCTCTGAATTGACGTCTTACTTCTTCAATCATTGAGAAGGCCGCTTTTCCAACTGAATCCATCGTTAAAGCCGAGAATACAAATGGTAACATTGCTCCAATTAATAAACCAACTGTTACTGAAGGTTGTAAAATACTTACTTCAGCAGCACCAATGTTGGCAGCTTGAGCATAACTTGAGAATAGAGCAAGTGCTGTTAATGCTGCAGAACCAATGGCAAATCCTTTACCAATAGCAGCAGTAGTATTTCCAACTGAATCTAATTTATCAGTAATTTCACGAACGTGACTATCGCATTCAGCCATTTCAGCAATTCCTCCAGCATTATCAGCTACTGGTCCATAAGCATCAACAGCAATAGTAATTCCAACAATTGATAACATTCCAATTGCCGATAATGCAATACCATAGATACCAGCAAAATTATATGAGAAAGCAATCGCAATAGCGATTAAAAGGATCGGTGCTGCTGTTGAAATCATTCCAACACTTAAACCAGCAATAATCGTTGTCGCTGGACCAGTTTCTGATTGATGAGCAATCTTTTTTACAAAACGGAAGTGATCTGAAGTAAATATTTCAGTTATTTTACCAATTAAGACTCCTACAACTAATCCTGAAATAATGGCCCATAAAGGGTTTAAACTATTAAAGATATATTTACAAGAAATAGCTGCCCCGATAATAAATAAAATTGCTGAAACATAAGTTCCCATATTTAAAGTTTTATGAGGGTCAGTTCCTTCTTTACCTTTAACACAGAAAGTACCAATGATACTAGCAACAATTCCAATCGTTGTTAACAATAATGGAAATATTAAACCACCATTTTCAATGATGTTAGGATATTGAGCAGTAGTAATAAATGCTCCTAAAATTAATGCTGAAATGATAGCACCTACATAAGATTCAAATAAATCAGCACCCATTCCGGCAACATCTCCAACGTTATCTCCAACATTATCAGCAATAACAGCTGGATTACGAGGATCATCTTCAGGAATTCCTGCTTCAACTTTACCAACTAAGTCAGCTCCAACATCGGCTGCTTTGGTATAAATACCACCACCTACACGAGAAAATAGGGCAATAGAACTAGCTCCTAAACCAAATCCTGTTAAGATGTTTGGGTCTTTAAAAACTAAATAAGCTACTGAAACGCCAAATAATCCTAAACCAACAACAGCCATACCCATAACAGCTCCACCAGAGAAAGCAATATTTAAAGCTTTGATAATACCACTATCAGCTGCAGCTTGAGCCGTACGAGCGTTTGCTGAAGTTGCTGCTTTCATACCAATGAAACCAGCTGTTACTGATAATAAACTACCAAAAATAAAGCAAATACCAGTGTTAAGATTAATTGCGAATGTTATAACTAAAAAGACAACAGCAACAAAAACAACTAAAACACGATACTCTCTTTTTAAGAATGCCATTGCTCCATCAGCAATATATCCTTGAAGTTCTTTCATGCGTTCATTAGTAACTTTAATACGATTAATTTTACTAATTAAGAAAAGTGCATATAATAAAGCAATTATTCCAATTGCAATACCAATAAAGATGTACATATCCATATTTATTTCCTCCTAAAAAATTTATTCATGCTAATATATTATAATAGAATATTCACTAAATGTCCACAAAAAACATGAACGATGTATTAATAGATAAGACTAAATAAGACTAGGCTATTAATAAGAATATAATTTTTAAATAATTTATAATAATATCACTAAAATAAGTGTTTGTTTAAAGATTATATAATATGAATTATTATGGTTTTAAAATGATTTAAATATGTTTATTTTAAAGACATGAATGAAATTATTATAAATATATGTTATTATATTATTACTTTTGAATAGAGGTGTTAATAATGGGTTTTATTGAAGCTATTGATTATGATGATGTTGTTGATTATGATGAAGAAATAAAAGGTTTTAAAAGAGAAATTAATCGTTTACTACAAATTAATTCACGGACTGATTATTATATTGAAGACAGTGTCTTTGGATTTGGTTTAGAAATTGAAGTAAGTGCTAAAGTACAAAGAACTCATTTTATGTTCTTGATTGCAATGCTTAATAATATTATTAGTTTAGTAAATTATCGAGGTAATTTTGTTTTTGATCGAACAATTAAAGGTGATTATGGTTTTGAAATATGTTTAGATCCTTTAGATTTAGATGATTGTGTAGATGTTTATTTTAAAATTAGAGAAATTATTGATTTTAGCAATGGAGTATTAAGTGTCAGTAAAGACAATAGTTGTGGTTTACATATTAATATTAAAGCTGATGAAAGAATAAAATCTGAAAAATTTAGAGATTTATTTAACTTAATAGATTGTAATGATGATGATACTTATGCTTTTAATGAATATAAGCGATTTATAGATTTAGGAGATTTTGAAAGTTATTTAAAATTTCAACAAAATATTGCGAATAAATATTTAGCTGTTAATTTATTAAAAAATAATTTAATTGAATTAAGATGTGTTAATTCCGAAATAACTAAAGAAAATTTTGTGATTTTATTAAAAAAAATTAAGAAAGTATTTTATGGAGAGATTGATTAATTATGAGAGTTATTGTTCAGGTAGTAGAAAAAAGTAGTGTTTTAATAAAAGATAATAATATTAAGAATGAAATAGGTAAAGGTTATAATTTATTAGTTGGTTTTACTCATAGTGATACAATGAAAATAATTGAAAATATGGCTAATAAAATAACTAATCTTAGAGTTATAACTGATAGTAATGGTAAGATGAATTTAAGTATTAAAGATACGAATGGCGAAATATTATCAATATCACAGTTTACTTTATATGCTGATGCTAGAAAAGGTAATCGTCCTGGTTTTACTGAAGCTATGGCTCCAGATGAAGCCACTAAAATGTATGATTATTTTAATAAATGTTTAATTGACAATGGCTTAATTGTTAAAGTGGGAGAATTTCAATCGGATATGCTAGTTGAAATAGCCAATGTTGGACCGACTACAATTATTTTAGATAGTAATGAGTTGAATTTTAATAAGTAAAAACAGTATTATTTATCAAACAATTAATTTTAGCAGTTAATTGTTTTTTTAATATTTAAGTATAGGTAAAAATTATAATTTTAAATATATTTTAATAATTTTTACAAATAATTACTTATTGAGCTGATAATATGTTTTAAATGTGTTTAAAATGACATTTTTAGTGTCAACATAGTTTTTTTTAAACAGGTTATTTGGTATAATATAAGTGCTTATTATGAAAGGAGCAAAATAACATATGGCAAAACAATTTATGTCTATGGATGGAAATACGGCTGCAGCTTATGCATCTTATGCGTTTACTGAGGTAGCAGGTATTTATCCTATTACACCTTCCTCTAATATGGCTGAACAAGTTGATGCTTGGGCAAGTCAAGGAAGAAAAAACCTATTTAATTCAATCGTTAAAGTTACTGAAATGCAATCAGAAGCAGGGGCAGCAAGTGCCTGCCATGGTGCTGTTCAAGCAGGAGCTTTAGCAACTACCTTTACAGCATCACAAGGTTTATTATTAATGATTCCAACAATTTATCGTTTAGTTGGTGAATTAAGACCGGCTGTTATACATGTAGCGGCTCGTTCTTTAGCAGCTCGTTCTTTATCAATTTTTGGAGATCATCAAGATGTTTACGCTTGTCGTCAAACTGGTATTCCGATGTTGTCATCTCATTCTGTTCAAGAAGTTATGGATTTAGCTGGAGTTGCTCATTTAGCAGCAATTAAAGGTCAAGTACCATTTATGCACTTCTTTGATGGTTTTAGAACTTCTCATGAAATTCAAAAAGTAGAGTTATTTGATTATGCAGATTATGCTCGCTTAATTGATCGTGATAAATTAAAAGAATTTAAAGCAACAGCTTTAAACCCTCATACTAATCCAATTTGTCGTGGTGGAGCTGAAAATGATGATGTTTACTTCCAAAGTCGTGAAGTTCAAAATAAACATTATGATGCTATTCCTGATATTGTTGCTGATTATATGAAAGAAGTATCAAAAATAACTGGTCGTGAATATGCACCATTTACTTATTATGGTTCTGAAAACGCAACTAGTGTTATTGTTGCTATGGGTTCAGCAACTGAATCTATTAAAGAAACAATTAATGCTTTAAATGGTAATGGTTATAATGTTGGATTAATTAAAGTTCACTTATATCGTCCATTCTCTTCTAAATACTTATTAGAAGTATTACCTAAATCAGTTAAAGAAATTGCTGTTTTAGATCGTACTAAAGAAGTAGGAGCTGAAGGAGAACCACTTTATCTAGATATCTTAGCTGCTTTAAAAGATACTGATATTAGAATTATTGGTGGTCGTTATGGTTTATCTTCAAAAGATTTTGGTCCTATCGGTGTTAAAGCTGTTTATGATCATTTAATTGGTGGCGGATTCCATGGCTTTACTGTTGGTATTGAAGATGATGTAACTAATTTATCAATTCCTCGTGATAAGAAGTTTGTAATTCCTGCTAATTATACTTCATGTTTATTCTATGGTCTTGGTTCTGATGGTACGGTATCAGCAAATAAGAATGCTATCAAGATTATTGGTGATCATACTGATTTATATGCTCAAGCCTATTTTGCATATGATAGTAAAAAAGCTGGAGGAGTTACAAGATCTCATTTAAGATTTGGTAATGAGCCAATTCATTCTACTTATTATGTTAAGAATATTGATTTCATCTCTTGTTCTTTAGATTCTTATATTGATAAATATAACATGTTAGAAGATTTAAAAGATGGTGGAACTTTCTTATTAAATACAACATTTAAGAAGGAAGAAATTATTGCCAATTTACCTGAATTTTTAAAATATCAATTAGCAAGTAAAAATGCTCAATTCTATATTATTGATGCTACTGAAATTGCTCAAGAAATTGGAATGGGACGTCGTACTAATACGATTCTTCAATCATCATTCTTTGCTCTAAATGAACAAATTATGGCTTATACTGATGCTGTTAATTATATGAAAGAAGCGGCTAAAAAGTCATATAGTAAAAAGGGAAAAGAAATTGTTGAATTAAACTATAAAGCAATTGATAAAGGTAAAGATGGTTTAGTTAAAATAGATGTTGATCCAGAATGGGCTAAATTAGATGGAACATTTACTTATCCAAAAACAGGAAATGAATATTTTGATAATTATATTTTACCAATTG
>JAITPW010000040.1 GCA_031289255.1 Bacilli bacterium | reverse complement strand
AGTAATGGTTATTTAAAAAAATTTTATCATTTTATGATTAATAAAAAGAGAATAAAAATTTATAATAAATATGTTAAACTATTCGCAATTGATCCTAATTTAATTTTCTTAGAATCATATCAAGGACGTAATTTTTCTTGTAGTCCAAAAGCTTTATATAATGAAATGATAAATGATCCTCAGTATACAAATTTTAAATTTATTATTTCTTTAAGAAATCCTAGTGACGATATTATTGATTATTATGATAATGATAAGACGACCATTGTTAAATATCGCTCTGATGAATATTATCAATATTTAGCAACTGCTAAATATTGGATTAGTAATGCTATTTTAGATTTAGCAATCTATAAAAGAAAAAATCAAAAATATCTTCAGACTTGGCATGGAACCCCTTTAAAAGTTATCGGTTTTGATATTAGTAATACTAATAATATTATGCAGAATGTTGAAATGACTAAAAAAAATTATGAAAAAGAAGCTAAGCGTATTGATATGATGCCATCACCTTCTTCATATTATACCAAACATATTATTACTGGTTTTAATTTAAAAACATATCATAAAGTAGATATTGTTAAAGAATTAGGGTATCCTCGTAATGATCGTTTGTTTAATTATCAAGAACATGATATCAATGAATTAAAAAAACAATTTAATATTCCTTTAGATAAAAAAATTATTCTCTATTGCCCAACATGGCGTGATAGTAATTATACTTTTGGAACTGGTTATACTTATGATATTAATTTAGATTTAAATAAATTAAGAGAATTATATCAAGATGATTATGTTTTTGTTTTTAGATTACATTATTTAATATCAAATAAAATTAATCTAAGTGTATATGAAGGTTTTATTTATGATTTATCAGATGTTAATGATATTAATGATGTTTTATTAATAGCAGATGCTTTAATTACTGATTATTCTTCCATTATTTTTGATTATGCTAATCTTAAAAGACCAATGATTTTTTATATGTATGATTATGATGAGTACATTAATGAGACAAGAGGTTTATATTTTGATATTAGTCATGATTTACCAGGTAAGATAGTAAAGAATGAAAATGAATTATTTAAAGAAATAAATGATCTAAATAATTGGCATCATGAATATGGTAAGTTAATGAAAAGTTTTAATAACACTTTTAATACTTATGAAGATGGTAAAAGTACAAAAAGATTGTTGGATGATTTTTTCCAAAATTTTAAATAAATTGTTCTTTTTTAATAAATATTTTGTAGAATATCTCTCAATTTTAAAAAAAAGTAGAATATCTTAGTTTTTTAATGATATAATGTGAAAAAATAATATCGGAGGATAAATAATGAAATGTATATTATTGGCAGCTGGAAAGGGTACTAGAATTTCAAAATCTATCGAGAATGTTCCAAAATGCACTTTAAAAGTAGGAAATGAACCTTTAATCGTAAGAACTGTAAATATGTTAAATTCTCTTAATATTAATGCTGTTTTATGTGTTGGTTATCGTAAAAATGTGATAACTGATTTATTTGATTTAAATAAAATAAAAGTTTATTATAATCCATTTTATGAAGTGACTAATTCTATAGCTAGTTTATGGTTTGCATTAAAGGAACTAGATGATGATGTTATAATAATGAATGGTGATGTATTTATTGAAAAAGATGCTTTATTAGAATTGATTGATGATAAAAATGAAGTTGTAATGACAATAGATAAGTCTAGAATTAATGAAGGAGACTATTTTTTTGGTTTAGATGATAATGATTGTATTGTAAGATATGGTAAAGATTTAACTGTTCCAGAAAGAAGTGGCGAATATATTGGTTTAGCAAAAATTTCTAAATCTTTTTTACCTATTTTTAATAATAAATTGGCTAATATGATTGAAGAACAAAAATATAATTGTTGGTGGGAAGATGTTCTATATCAACTTACAGGAACAAGTAATAATATTCATACTATTAACCTGTCTAATTACTTCTGGAGAGAAATTGATTATATTGATGATTATGAAAAAATATTGGAATATGTAGAAAATAAATAATATTAACTAGATTTAATTTAGGAAAGGGATTTATATTATTAAATTTAATTAAATATGAAATTTTTTAATGTAATAAATGAAAACATGAATAAATATATAAAAAAACATATTGAGGATTTGGAAAGAGTAAGACCAGAACAAGATCGAATTAATTTTTTAAGATTAGATATGAATGAAAACCCTATTGGTTTACCAGAAGATTATTTTAGTAATATAATTTCTAAAATTACTCCTGAACTAATCGCTATGTACCCTGAACCGAGCCATTTAATAAATTCCTTAAAAAAATATCTTAATGTAGAAAGTGAAAACATTATGATAACAAATGGGTCTGATGAAGCTATTAAAAGTATTTTTGAAATTTTTGGTGCTGATAATAAAAAAATGCTTGCTGTATATCCATCGTTTGAAATGTATTCTGTATATTCAAAAATGTATAATATGAAAATAGATTTAGTTAACTACGATGAAGATTTTAGTGTTGATTATCTAAAAATATGTGAGAAAATAGATAAAGACACAGCTATTATTTCTTTATTAAACCCAAATAATCCTATAGGAACAGTATATAAAGAAGAAGAAGTAATAGAAATTATTCAAAAAGCAAAAAAGAATAATGCTATTGTGATTATTGATGAAGCATATCATTATTTTTATGATAAATCTTTTCTATATTTAGTAAAAGAATATGACAATGTTGTTATATTAAGAACTTTTTCGAAGTTGTGTTCTATTGCTGGGTTAAGAATTGGTTATGTGGTTGGAAGTACTAAAATGATTAATTATTTAGAAAAAATTAGACAAACTTTTAATGTAAATTCAGTAGGGTTATATTTTGCTAAAAGCATAATTGATGATGATTATATTATAGACTATCTTATAAAATCAGAAAAAGATGGAAAAGATTATTTAATTAACAGTCTTAGAAATAATAATTATAATTATTTTTATGGCAATGGTAATTATGTTTTTATAAAGCCTAATCGTCCAATTGTAGATATTGTTGATGATTTAAAACATAATATGATATTAGTAAAAAAATATTCAACTCCAATTTTAGCAGATTATATTAGAATTTCTACTGGTGATATAAATAGTATGAGTAAGTTTTTTAAGAAATTTTTAGAGTTAGATAATAAGTAATGGGGTTATTAATATGAAAATTGCAATAGTTGGTGGAGGAAATATTGGAACAGCAATAGCTTGTTATACAGCTGACAAACATGATGTCTATATTTATAGTTCTCAACCAAATGTTTGGAAAAAAAATATTATTTATAGGGATAAAGTAAGTGGTATAGTATCAATATCATCAGATATAAAAAAAATATCTGATGATTATTCTATCATAATTAGTGATGCTGATATAATATTTATTACTCATCCTTCTTTTATGATTGAGACAACTATCAATAATATTGTTCCTTATTTAAAAAAAGGTTGTTTAGTTGGAATTATTCCCGGGACTGGAGGAGCAGAATTTTATGCCAACAAGGTACTTGCAAAAAACGCTGTGTTTTTTGGACTAGATCGAGTTCCATGTGTTTCTCGTATTGAAAAATATGGAGAGGAAATTATTGCTTCTAAGAAAGAAAAAACAAGATTGGCAACTATTCCTCGAAGTTATTCTAAAAAAGTAAGTGAGATAATTTCTAAAGTATTAGATATTGATATTGAAGCTCTTGATAATTATTTAGTTGTGACATTTACGCCATCAAATCCTTTAGTTCATTCAAGTAGGTTATATAGTATGTTGAAAGACAATGAAGAATTAAATACATGGGATTATAATCCTTTATTTTATGGTGAATGGGATGATGTTGCTTCAGAAATTATGATTGCTTGCGATAATGAATTGCATCAAATTTGTGATTCTCTTGATAAATTAAATATGAATCAAGTTATTTCCCTTAAAGAGCACTATGAAGTTAATGATATTAATGAGATGACCAATAAAATTAAAAGTATTGATACTATGAAACATATACTTTCGCCAATGATAAATTTAAATGGGAAGTTTATTATTGATAAAAATTCAAGATATTTTACTGAGGATATTCCTTATGGATTATGTATAATAAAAGATTTTGCTAGAATTTGTAAAATAGATACTCCTTACATAGATAAAGTGCTTAAATGTTTTGAAGTTTTTATGAATAAAGAGTATTTTATTGATAATATCTTCCAAGGTATTGATTTAAAAGATACTTCAATACCATCTAATTATTCATTAATTGATAAGAATTCTATTTTTGATTTTTATTTACAATAAGAAAGAGGTTATTTATGACAGATTTACAATTGAGATTATTGTCTATGATGAGTAGTATTGATAATATTTTTAAAAAGCATAACATAAAATATTTTCTTGGTGGAGGTACTGCTTTAGGGGCAATTAGACATAATGGTTTTTTACCTTGGGATGATGATGTTG
This sequence comes from Bacilli bacterium, assembly GCA_031289255.1. Classification (GTDB taxonomy): domain Bacteria; phylum Bacillota_I; class Bacilli_A; order JAJDGJ01; family JAJDGJ01; genus JAISTP01. Next base: position 1,673 of record JAITPW010000040.1, on the reverse strand, counting down.
ATTTTTATATTACTAGGGACAGTTGGCTACAAATTGTTGATATGTTACCTGAATTATTACCATCTCATTTAAAACTTATTACATGTAAAACTAATATTCATTATAGGAACCCTATTTGTAGAATAGTTGATGTTAATAGTACAATGATTTATTCTAGTCGAATTTCAGATGAAACCCCACATGGTATTCAAGTGGAATTTTTTATTTTAGATCCTCTTCCTAATGATTTGCAATTAAGAGATAAATATTTTAAGAATTTATGGTTATATATAGAATTAATGACTAATTTCAGAACAACTAATAATAGACTTTCAGATAAAGTAATAAATTATAAAAAGTTTATTGTTTATAAACGACTAGAAAAAATTTTTGGTATAACATTAATATTAAAACATTTTGAAAAAAAGTTGTTTTGTTATAAAGAAACTGAATGTAGTCATTATTGTCTTAGATGGGGACAAAGGCATATAATTTATAATAAAGAAATTTTTAATGAAGTCAAATATGTTAAATTTGAAAATTTATATTTACCAGTTTCTATTGATGTTCTTAAACAATTAAGAACTGATTACGGTAGCACTTGGATGGTTGTTCCAGATTCTACCTCTCAAATAATACATAATTCATTAGAAGATATTAATGTTCATTACTCAGAGTATATGAAAAAAATAACTCCTTTTGTAAATATGAAAAAAAGAAGAAAGTATTTTCTTGCTAGAAAAGAAAAAAATGTAAAAATAAATCTTATCAATAGAGAAATATCCAATCATAAAATAGCATTGGATATTATTGAAATTGAATGTTATTTGAAATTACTTTTAGAAAATAGAGATACTATTAATAATATGTTTAATAATGCTAATTATCAAGATATAATAGAATTATTTTCTAAATATATAAAAAAACAAACGAATTCTAATATTCTAAGAAAAAATAAATTCATTAATATAGATGATGATATTCTCTATGTGATTTTGTTTTCATTAGTTATGCAAGGTAAATATTATTTAGTTGAAAAGATGATAAACATCAGAAAAAATCATAATCCACAACTTCCTAATGAAATTAAAGAATTAAATGATTTAGTATATAATATAAATTTAATTGAAATTAGTCGTTATGATAATCTTATTCTTCAAAATAAAAAACTAATTAATGATTTATTGGATAAGTATCCAATGCAAATTAATTTAATAAAAAATAATTTGATAATAGAATTGTTAGAAAATGGAGAAACAAAAAATATTATTTTATTAGATAAAATAAACTATTATATTTCTAGCTATATCAGAGATGGTGAATTTATTAGTTTGCTTGCAAATTATTACTTTAATATTGGTAGAATAAATAATGCTTTATTATTATTTAAAATATCTAATGATTGGACAAATAATGGGATGGTTTTATTAGATAATAATAAAAAAATTACAGAAATTAATAAGGAAGTGAATAGTAATGGATAAAGTTAATGAAAAAGTCTTTGAATTATTAAAAGAAATTGATGATTTATGTGTTAAAAATAATATTAGATATTATTTAAGTGGTAATATAGCTTTACATATACGAAATCATAAAGTTCTTCCTTCAGGAGCTTATTATGCTAAAATCACAATGACAAAGACTAATTTATTCAAATTTATTAATTTATTTGAAAATAAAAAAAACGAAAATCG
>JAITPW010000037.1 GCA_031289255.1 Bacilli bacterium | reverse complement strand
AGTATGATGGCTATTCTAGGAACGGGAATTTATTATCAAAAAATAAAAGAATAAATTATTAAATAGAGTATCTTAAAAAAGATACTCTATTTTTTATTTCTTAAATAATAATTATTCATAAAATTAAAGAAATGGATAATAAAAAATTGAAAGTAAACTATAACTCGAATTCGTTGGTTTTAATCTCATAGTATCGGTATTTTTAGTAATATTATTATTTATTATAATATTACTAGTTTGACATGTTGTTATATAATTGTATATTTTGGGTTGTAAATATTATTTTCTTAAAGTATAATGTTAACGAATAAGTACTATAAAATTTAATTAAGGAGAGAAAATTTTATGAATTTAAAACTAAGAAGAAAATGTAAAGTTATGTTGCTTATCATGACTCTATTGGTGGGTCTTTTAGCTCATTATGAACTTAAAGCTGATACTTTTTATGAAGCTAGTTTTGATGATTTAAAAACAGATATTGAAAGTTTACCAGCTGGCAGTCATGATATATATATTGTCGCTGATATACATTTTTCCAATGAAATAACTATTCCTCAAGATGTTGAAGTTAATTTAAAAAGTGAAACTACAAGAGTTACTCTTTTAAGAGATCCTTACTATACAGGACCATTATTCTATATTACTAATGAGAATGCCCGTTTAAATGTTAGTAATTTAATTATTAGTGGGAATGATGATGGTGATGGAAGAGCTGTTGACGGCGAGATTTTTTTAGTGGGAGAAACCAATAATACTTTATCCCTTAATCAAGATAGTGAAATTATTGATTGTAATTTTATAGTTAGTGGAGGGGTTATTCATAATATGGCAGGTACTGTCTATATTAAAGATAATGCCAAAATTCATAATAATCGAGTTGTTGATAGTGGTGGAGTAATCCTTGCTGAATCAGAACTTGCCAAAACTTATATTATGGATGATGCCCAGATTTATAATAATTATGCAAATGGTTCTAATAGCCATGGGGCAGCTTTTGTGAATAAAGGAAGTGCTTATATAAGCGGTGATGTTAAAATATATTATAATCATAGTTCTCAGAAGGGTGGAGCTATTTATAATACTGTAAGCGATAATGATGCTCCAGGTGTTTTAGAAATCTCGGGAAATGTTGAGATCTATGATAATTTTGCTAATGAAGCTGGTGGAGCTATTTATAATTCAAGCACTTTAACTATAAAAGATGATGTTAATATTCATGATAATAGTGCCAATAGAGGTGGAGCCATAGTTATGGATGCTGAACATGGCGGAAGTATAAATATATCAACAACTATTTCGGGAAATGTTGAAATATATGATAATTATGCATATGAAGATGGTGGGGCAATCGCGGTTGGATTGTATCATGATGATGATCAAAAAGAAAATTCTAATTATGAATTAACAATCAAAGATAATGTTAATATATATCAAAATACTGCTTTAGACAGAGGAACTGGCGGAGCGATAATAGGTTTTAATAATTCAATCATAAATATTAATGATAATGTTGAATTTAATGATAATAAAAGTATTTATGGTAATGGCGGAGCAATCGCTTTATTTGACAAAAACCAAGCAACCATTACTGATAATGTTACATTACATGATAATTATGGTGATCATGGCAGTGGTGGAGCCATATATGTTGGTGATGATAGTTCTTTAATTATTCAAGATGATGTTGAATTATTTAATAATTCTATTGTTACTGTGGGTGAATTTGGTGGAGCTATAATGGGTGATATAGATAGTAATATTGAAATTAAGAATAATGTAAAAATATATAATAATCAAGCACCTTATGGTGGAGCCATGGCCATTTATGGACATACTGAAATCAAAAACAATGTTGAAATAACTGACAATACTGCTTCTGTTTATGATGGTGGGGCTCTTTATATCGATGGTGAAGCTAATGAAACCATTATTAGTGGTAATGTTTTATTTTCAAACAATAAGGCTTTAAGCCAATCTGGAATAAATTATGATGGTGGAGCTATCTATATCAACTCAGATGTAAAAAAAGCGGTCGAAATTAAAGATACAGTACGTTTTTTAGATAATGAAGCTGCCGGTAATGGTGGAGCAATCTTTACGGATTATTATGAAATGTTGATGGTCGATAAAGACGTTATCTTTAGTAATAATAAAGCTGGTGTTGGCTATAATGATGATGTATCAACCGATAATCCAGCTATTTATGCGATTTATGAAACTAATATTAAAGTACCGAATACTAAGTGGAGTGATGGTCGTACTTATGGGTACAATAATTATGATATTAACTATCAAGGTGCTAATGAAGCTTTCTTAGTTAAATATGATGCTGGCTTAGGAAATGGGCCAGTACCGGCTAGTAAAGCCCATCCAGCTACTAGTAATGTCAATGTTGATTTTAGTGTTATTCCAACCCTAAAAGATCATAAGTTTATTGGTTGGTCTACTCATCCTATACATGTTGAAGGAGATAAACCTGAATATCCAATTAATGGAAATGCCAATAGTTTTGAAATGCCTAATGAAGATATTACTTTATATGCGATGTATGGTCATGCCTTTTTGATTGAAACAGAAGTTGTAGGGGGAACTATTGATGCTAGTGCCTATGTCTTAGATGGGGAAAATCATACGGTTAATTTTAAAGCTAATAAGAACTATCATTTAAGTAAAGTGATTGTTGATGGTAAAGAAATAATGTTAAGAGGCTTACAAGGTGAAAAGTATGAGTTTACTAATGTCTTAGCTAGCCATAAGATTAAAGTTATCTATGAATTAAACAAAGATAATAATAATGATAATAACAATAACAATGATTCAAATAACAAGGAAATCAATAATAATAAGAAAAATAAAGTACCTAATGGAGGTAATGATTATCTAAGTTATTTAGGACTATTAGCTAGTATGATGGCTATTCTAGGAACGGGAATTTATTATCAAAAAATAAAAGAATAATTCAATATGTAAGAGTATCTGTATTAAAAGATACTCTTTTTTAAACAATTAATAATTAATAATTATTATGTAAAAATAGATAGGATGAAGATATTACTTAAGTTTAATAAATTATTGACTAAACTATAAAATTATTTTATAATAAATATTAGAAATTTAGGATAGGGGGGGTGTAACAATTATGAAAAAAATATTTATGGCATTATTAGTTAGTTGTACCTTACTTGTTGGTTGTGGTGGTAAAGATGATACAAGTACTACAACACCAGCTAAAGATGTGACTGTCTTAAGTAAAGCTGATTATGAACAAAAATTTTATGATCAGTTTATGGAAATTCAAACAATTGCAACAGAAGTGAGTTCTGGTGGTGATCTTGATTCAGTATTGAAGAAAGCTGATGATATAATCGATAAAACTATTGATTTAAAAGGGCCAACTGATTTAGATGCTAAAGAAAAAGCTATTGATGATTCTTTATTAGAATATAAGGAAATTCTTCATTTAGTGAAAGATATTGCTGAGGGTAAGGGTAATGCTAGTGATTATGGTACTAAACTTACAAATTGGTCAACTAATTTTCAAAAAGCTTTAACTGATTATGGTTTTACAAATATCAAGGTATAAAAAAAGGCTGGTTTTCATTAACCAGTTTTTTTAATAAATTAAACTATCTTGTCAACTAAAGGATATTTTATGTACGTTGTTGAATTAAATTGTCAGTACTAAAAATTAATAGTATAATGTAAGTGGATTAAATCCAAATCAATTTAGAGGTGAAAGAAAAAATGAGTAAAAAAATTATTTTTTGTGATAATGCTCCAGCAGCTATTGGACCTTATTCACATGCAGTAGAAGCTAATGGAATGTTATTTGTATCAGGACAAGTTCCTTTAGTACCAGCAACAGGGGAAATTGTTGAAGGTGGCATTAAGGAACAAACTAAACAATCATTATCAAATATTGATGCGATTTTAAAAGGTTCTGGGTATACTAAATATGATGTTATCAAGTCAACAATCTTTATTTCTGATATGAATGAGTTTGGTATTGTTAATGAAGTATACGGTGATTATTTTGAATCGCATAAACCAGCTCGTGCTTGTGTTCAAGTAGCTCGTTTACCAAAAGATGTTGGTGTAGAAATCGAAGTTATCGCAGTTAAAGAATAAAAAAAAGAAACACGCTCGTGTTTCTTTTTTTTAAGTCATAGGAGACTCTTACAATATTCTAAAATTATTCATTTATTTGAGGACAACTATATTATAGCAGATAAATAGGCACTTTTAGATAATATATTCTAGTAAAATATTAACTAGTTAAATATCTAAATTATTATAAAAATATCTTATAGAATGGGATTAAAAATAAGCTTTAAAATACTATGTTGCTTATTTAATGGTTAATGCGATTAACTACTTAACAATTTTTTTTGCACTATTTATGATAATTCGAATGTTATTTTCTAAAATCATGGTATCAAAATCACTTATTTTACTTAAAACGAATTCATTCGCAATCTTTAGCTCTTTATTTATATCAATCATCAAAGCTTTTCCTTTATCGGTTATGTACAGTTTATTATTACGTCGGTCTTCACTATCTTCTGTTTTAGTTATGTAATCAAGTTTGATAATTTTATTTAGTTTTTGGGTTACAACATTTTTACTTATCCCTAATTCTTTAGCAAGAAATTCTTGGTTAACCCCTTCATTATCAGCTGTAATTATGAGAATATGGGCATCAGCGATACTTAAACCCAACTTGCTAGTTATTTTTTGAAAATACTTATTTATTAATACATTTAATCTAACAATATCTTTTATCATATCATATTCCATTTTTTTCACGCTCCTAATTAATTATTATAAGTAATATATGATTTTTTTATGAACTGCTTTGCTTATATTCTAAAATAATATTATAATAATTACAAGAGGATTGATAGGATATGCTAAAATTTAATAAAGATATTACAAAAATTAAACCATATTTTTTAGAGATGAGAAAATATTTTCACCAAAATCCTGAATTATGTGGACTAGAAGAAAAAACAAGTTTAAAGATTCAAAAAGAATTAAAGGATATGAAAGTTGATTTTAAAGTAGTTAATGATTACTCGGTAATTGCTTTTATTAATCCTTCAAAACGAGGAAAAGCAATAGCGATACGAACTGGTATATCAGGTTTACCTATTGCTGAGGATAATGCTTATCCTTTTCCTTCAAAAGTTAATAATGTTTCTCATATGCGAGGTTCAGATATTGGGATGGCGATGTTATTAAGTATTATTAAAGTAATAAAGGAAAAAGATAAGCTAATTAATGGGCGACTTGTTTTTATTTTTGAAAGTAATGATTTAAGTATTGAAGGACCTAATGGTATTCTGAAAACTAATGTTCTTGGTGATTTAGATTATATTTTTACCATTCATAATATTCCTTTATTAGAATTAGGAAAATATTGGATTGTAAGAGGACCTATTTTAGTTGGCTCTAATACTGTTAAAATTAAATGGTATGGGCTTAATAGTTCAACCTCATTTAGCCAAGGTGTTAATGACCCTTTATTAGCAGCCGCGACATTTACGACTAATGTTAGAGGAATGATGACCAGTTATTTAAGTCCACTTGATATTTATAATATTACGGTAACAGAATTTAAAGCCGGTGATAATTACAATATTGTGCCTAGTTATTGTGAGATGAGTGTTAATGTCAGATACGATAATCAAAATATTAAAAAAACGATCCATAAAGGGATTAGAGATTATATTAAACTAATGGAACAACGTTTTAATGTTACTGCAGAATTATTAAATATTGGTGATACACCACCCTTGGTCAATGATGAGGCTGCTTATGAGTTAGCTCGTTATGCGGTGTTAAAGATTGTTAATCCAGATGGGATATCGGAATATAGTCCTAAAGTTAATAGTGAGTCTTTGAGCTTATACAGTAGTAAATATCGTGTTTTTGCGATTGGTTATGGTAGTGGTAAAAAGAATGAAACCAATAATGATTATTATACCGCTAAATTTAATCCTGATGAACGTTCTTTTGATTATGCTTTAGCTTTATATTTTCAAATAATTGAAGAACATTTCAAAAAACGTCGCGTTATTTAATAAAATAAGGACATTATTAATACTAATATATTTAAAATAATCAATAAAATTATTATTGATTATTTTTATATTATTAAACATAACTATGTTATTTTTAAGATACTTAATGTTATAATAAACAGATATTATGATTAAGAGGTGATTTGTTGTGAAGATATGGAAAGCTAATATTTTATTAGTAATAGTAACGATGATATGGGGTATGGGTTTTGTAGCAACTGATGAAGCTCTTCGCTTTTTACCTCCGATGGAAATGCAGATTTTTCGTTTTGGAATAGCGGCTCTTATCATGATGATTATTTTTAATAAAAAGTTAAGACAGGCTTCAAAAAAAGCGATTATCTATGGAGCTATTATTGGTATTATTTTCTTTCTGGCCATGACTCTTCAAACTTTTGGGTTAAAAGATTCTACTGTTCCTAAAAATGCTTTTTTAACGGTTACTAATGTCGTCTTTGTGCCAATCATCGGTTTAATTTTATATAAGTTAAAACCTAAAAATTATCTTTGGTATGGAATTATTGTCATGTTAGTGGGCTTCTTTTTCTTACTATTTCAATTCGATATTTTTAATATTAATAATTCGCTAAATAATTTAAAATCACAATCTTATATTACCTTTGGTGATTTTCTATCATTACTATGTGGAATTGGGTTTGCTTTTCATTTTATTTGTGCCGAAAAATTTGTCAAAGATGAAGACCCAATCATTATTGTCATGTTTCAGTTAATCGTTAGTACGATCTTATCAATTATTTTAGCTTTTGTGATGAATGAGAATCCGCTTGCTATTGATGGTACAAATTTTATTAAGGCTGTACCAGCTTTATTATATATGGCTATATTCTCTTCGATTATTTCATTTGTGTTACAATTAACTGCCCAAAAATATGTACCAGCTTCTAATACCGCAATCATATGTACTTTAGAATCAGTCTTTGCAGCTTTATTCTCAGTGCTTCTTGGTCGTACTGATTTAACTTTATCTTTAATAATGGGTGGTATTCTGATTACTATTGGTATTATTTGGGCTGAAACGGGATTTAATTTTAAGGAAGATCATAATGAGTAAGTGGCAAGCTCGTTTTGGGTTATTATTGGTTGCTATTATTTGGGCTTACGGTTATATAGCGACTGATCAATCATTACGAGTTATGAATATAGCTCAAATGCAAGTATTAAGGTTTCTGATTGCTAGTGTATTGTTATTAGTTATCTTTCATAAAAAACTTAAACTTATTACGAGAAGAACAGTTATTTATGGCTTAGGTTTAGGGGTTCTCTTTTTCTTTGGAATGAGTATTCATTCTTATGCTTTAACGATAACAACTGTTAGTAAGAATGCTTTCTTAGTGGTTACTAATGTAGTTTTTGTACCTATTATTTTATATATTATTTTTAAAACTAAATTTAAATTACATCTCTTTGTTGGGATTGCTACGATGATTATTGGTTTTATGTTTTTAGTTTTTAAAATAGATCTTTTTAATCTAGCTGCTTCTTTAGAAAATTTAAAAGATTTATCAAACTTAAATTTTGGTGACTATCTGACATTACTAGCAGCTATTATTTTTGCTTCGCAAATTATTCTAATCGGATATAGCTCAAAAAAAGAAGATCCTATTTTATTAAATATCTTTCAAATGGTAATTGCTTTTATCTTATCGCTTATTCATTGTTTAGTTCAAGGCATTAGCATTCCCTTAATTAATATGCCTAATGAACAAATAATGAGGGTTATCATACCCATAATATATTTAGGAGTAGCTGGTTGCATTGGTTTTACAGCTCAAATTATTTTTCAAAAATATTTAAGTTCGAGTGATTCTTCATTAATTTTTAGTACGGAATCATTGTTTGCAGCTTGTTTTTCCGTAGTGCTTGGTTTAGAAGCCTTTAGTAGTTCTCTTTTACTTGGTGGTATCCTTATTACAATAGGAATAGTATATGGTGAGACTGGTTTTAAATTTAAAGAAAAAGATGTTCTAAAAAGTGATGAAATTTGAGGATGAGTTATTACCAAAATGTGAATATTTTTTATTATTTAGCTAAGTTTTGATATAATAGTATTACGAGGTGAATTTATGTTATTTAAAAAAACTAATAATTTTGAAATTACTACTTTTAATAAAAGAGTACCACTTACAAGAGTAAAAGCATTAAATAATAAAAGAATAAGTTTTTCTTATCAAAGATATCACGATCAAAAACTTATTCAAGAAGTTAAGAAGAAGACTGGTTCTAACTTAGTCTATTTATTTAAGGGAAAAGATAATAAATTAAATAAAAGTATTAACTTAACTAAAATAAGACTTTTTAAAGAAAAATATTTTAAGGCATTTTTACTTTTACAAGAACATAAACTTAGAAAAAAAGCATTATTCAAAAGTCGTTTAATAAGATTAGCTGTTGCTATCTTATTATTTATAACGATTACTTTTCTAATGTACTTAACTCAGCATAAAGAAGTATTGGTGATATTTAATAATCAAGAAGAAAGAGTGCGAACGGTTCAGTTTTCACCAGAAGTATTTATAAAGAAATATGCCAAGAGTAAAGATGTAAAAGATTATCAATATGGATGTAATAGTAATAAGTTTATGAGTTCAGGTTTAGTATGTACTTTTGATACTAAAAAAACGATTAATCTTACAATTAATAAAAAGAAGAAAACATATACGACTTATACTGCCAATCTTGAAGATTTTATTGAAGAAATAAGTGCGGTCAATTTAAAAGGTCAAAAAAATACTAAGTATATTAGTAAAGTTTATGTTAAGAATTTAGATAAAGTAACATTAAAAGAAAAAAATGATTTTACTTTATTTGTCCAAGAAACGAAAACTTCTAATAAAACAATCACTCTTCCTTATCAAACTATTTATAAGGAAAATAAAAGCATGAAGGGTGGAGAAACGAAGGTACTTACTAAAGGAGTAGAAGGTAAAGTAATTAAAGAGTATACGATTATTTATTTAGATGGCAAAAAAACGGAAGAAAAAAGCAAAGTTATTAAAACGATAACTAAAAAACAAGATAAAGTCATTGAACATGGTGTAACGGTTGTTACTGCTGGAAGTAGTGTGTGGGATAAATTAGCACAATGTGAATCAGGGGGCCGTTGGAATGTTAATAGTGGTAATGGCTATTCTGGTGGATTACAGTTTAGTGCTGGGACATGGCGGACTGCTGCTGGAGCAGTAAATGTAAGTGCGCCATATGCTTTTATGGCTAGTCGTGAAGATCAGATTAAAGCGGCAACTTGGTTGCAAAAAAGATCAGGTTGGGGGCAATGGCCGGCTTGTAGTTCGAAATTAGGTTTAAGATAAGAGGGGTATTATGGAAGAATTAAAGAAAAAAATTATTAATTATCAATTTGATAAGGTTAAATTAGGTCATCTTTTTAAAGAAATTATCGTTGAAATTAAGGATGATAAAGTTTATTTAGATTTAAAATATGAAAAAAAGGATTTTGATCAACTATTACTTAAAAAAGAATTATTAAAGTATTTAAAAGTTGAATTAAAATATCAAGGAGCTAAAATAAACTTTATTGACTTAGTTAAAGAAGATCTTGATAAGAGTAGTATTTTAAATAAAGATAATATTTTATATTTAATTGTTGCTAGTGGGAAAGGTGGCGTTGGTAAATCTAATGTTGCAGCTAATATGGCCCTGGCATTTAAGGAATTAAATTATAAAGTTGCTTTGGTTGATGCCGATATTTATGGTAGTAGTATTCCTCATATTTTTAATATTGATGCCTATCCACCGATTGTTGATGGGGTTTTATTCCCCTATAATTATGATGGTATTGATATTGTTTCCGTCGATTTTTTAACAAGAAGCACTTTACCAGTAATTTGGCGGGGACCAATGCTAAACCAAGCTTTAAATCATTTCTTTTATTTCACTAAATATCAAGATGATATTGAGATTGTTATTATTGATATGCCGCCAGGAACAGGTGATGTTGCTTTAGATATCTTTCAAATGATGCCTAAAGCAAAACAAATTATTGTAACTACACCGCATCATGATGCAGCTAATATTGCCATTAAAGCAGGGCTAATGGCTCAGAAAATGAATTTAGATGTTTTAGGGATTATTGAAAATATGTCTTACTATCAATATGAAAATAAAAAACTTAATATTTTTGGTGTTGGTGGTGGTGATATGGTTGCTAATGTCTTAAATATTTCATTATTAGGCAAATTAGAAATTGAAGTTGGTCTGAATGGTTCTCTTTATGAAAAAGGACAACATAATTATGATAAGTATTTAGATATTGCTCAGAATATTATTGACAAAACCAGTGAAAAATAATCCTTGAAAAGAGGACATGGGTTGAAATTTTTAATAAAATAAGTTAATATATATTAGAAATAAGTTTAATAGGAGGTTTAATTATTATGGAATTAAAAGGAAGTAAAACAGAACAAAATTTAATGGCAGCTTATGCTGGAGAATCACAAGCGCGAGTTAAGTATGGTTATTATGCAGCTCAAGCTAAAAAAGAAGGATACAATGAATTAGGAGATTTATTTGAATTAACATCTCATAATGAAAATCAACATGCTAAAATTTGGTTTAAATTATTACATGATGGTATGCCAACGACGGAAGAAAATATTTTAGATTGTGTTGCTGGTGAAAACTATGAGTGGCAAGATATGTATAAAGGTTTTGCCCAAACAGCTAAAGAAGAAGGCTTTACTAAAATTGCTCGTCTTTTTGAAATGGTTGGTGGTATTGAAAAAGATCACGCTCAGAGATATCAAAACATGCATGATGAATTAGTAAATAATGAATTATTTGAAAAAGAAACCGAAGTAGAATGGATTTGTGCTAAGTGTGGTTTTAGACATAAAGGTAAAGTTGCTCCAAAGATTTGCCCTGTGTGTGAACATCCACAAGGATATTATGAAATATATAAAGAAAATTTTTAAATAAAAAAAACGTATAATAAAACACTGCTATCATGGAATAGTAGTGTTTTATTAATTATATTATAATTTTTTATTGATACCTTCTAGTAAACGATTTAGGGTCTGAACAAGCTTTTCTTGAGGACATGCTAAGTTTAAGCGAACATAACCATCACCATCTTGAACAAATTGACTTCCTGATTCTAAAAGAACACCACATTCTGTAGCAAACCACTCCGTTAAATCAACATCTTGGGGAGTATAAGCAGCAAGATTAACCCAGGCTAGATAAGTAGCATCAGGGATTTTAAAATTAGTTAAAGGTAGATTTTTATCTAAAAAGGTCTTTAGATATGTAAAGTTATTATCGAGATAACTTTTTAATTCATCAAGCCATTTTTGACCATATTGATAAGCAGCTTGACAGGCCACTAAACTAAGAATATTCTCATTACCATTTTTGGCTTCGTTATAGGCTTTTAAGAGCTCTTCATCTCTGATGATGATATGAGAAATTAATAAACCGGCCAGATTAAAGGTTTTTGATACTGACATACAGGTTATTAATTTAGGATAATCTTTGATTATTAAGGCTGTTGGATTATGAACAACCCCACTTCTCAGCAAATCACAATGTATTTCATCAGAAATAAGCCAGACATTATTTTTTTGAGCTATTTCACCAAGTTTAGTGATATCCTTAATGCTCCATTTAATACCATTGGGGTTATAAGGATTACAGAAAATAAAAAGCTTTACTTTTTCATCTTTAAAGATGTGCTCTAATTCGTTAAAATCCATGGTCATTTTATCATTTTCATTTAATAAGGGGACACATATTAATTGGCGATTGTTTTGTTTGACAGCATTCGCAAATGGGGCATAAGATGGGGTCGTAATGACTATTTTTTCATCTTCTTTAGTAATTAACTTTATTAAAAGATTAATAGCAGGAACGATTCCAGCTGAGGTAGTTATTTGGTTAGGTGGATAAATAATATCATAGTTTTTAGCACACCACTCATTAAAGATTTGATAGTATTTTTCATCAAAAATCTTTGAGTAGCCAAAGATACCATGATCAATATGTTTTTTCAAAGTCTGTTGTATTTCAGGGGCTGTTTGGAAATCCATATCAGCAATCCACATTTTAATTAGTTCATCATTGTGATAAGGAATATTAAGATTAGGCTTATCACTAAACAAATAATTCTTCCAACCTTCTTCTTTCATAGCGTTAGTATGTCTTCGATCAATGATTTTATCAAAATTATATTTCATAATATTCACTCCTTTCTTCAAATTATACTACTTTTTTTTAAAATAAGTAGTATAATACTGAATATAAATAGCAATTTATATGATATTTAATATAAATTGATTGGGGGAGTAATCATGGGATTACAAGAAGTAAAAAGTTTTTTTGAAGATTTAGGAATGGCAAATAGGGTTATTATTAATCCGCACTCAAGTGCCACAGTTGAACTAGCAGCACAAGCTTTGGGTGTTGAACCACAAAGAATTGCGAAATCGCTAGCATTTATGCTCTATGATAAACCTATTATTGTTGTTGTTGCTGGTGATGCTAAAATAGATAATCGTAAATATAAAGATAAGTTTATTAAAAAAGCGAAGATGATGAGTTCTGAAGAGTTATTAAAATATACTGGTCATGAAGTTGGAGGGGTTTGTCCTTTTGCCCTAAAAGACAGCATGAGTACAGTTTATTTAGATGAATCGTTAAAAAGATTTACAACGGTTTTCCCGGCCTGTGGTAGCCTTGATTCAGCTATTGAATTAAGTATACCAGAATTAGAAAAATATTCTAATTTTAAAGAATGGATTGATGTTACTAAGGATTGGCAATAAAGTATTTAATTAACGAAAGGTGGATATTGTTATGAGTAAGATAATTATTGTTGAAGACGATTATGCAATCAGCACGACTTTGAAATATGATCTTAATGTTATTGGTTATGAGGTCGAAGTATGTGATGATGGAAAGAAAGCTTTAGAGTTATTAACTCACAATTATTATGATCTAGCAATTATTGATTTAATTTTACCATCATTGAATGGTATCGAATTAATTGAGCGGGTAAGAATGTTTAATACCGATATTAAAATTATTATTTTATCGGCTAAAGATGAAGAGATGGATGTTATTAAAGGTTTAGATATTGGAGCTAATGATTATGTAACGAAACCATTTTCAACTAGACAGTTTATGGCTCGAGTTCGCAATTTGCTTCGTAATAGTGAACTATTAAATAATAATTCAATGATTTTAATCAATAGTAAAGTAAAGTTAGATTATAAAAAAAGAGAAGTTTATTTGAATGATGTTCCAACCTTAGTAACAAAATTAGAGTATGAATTATTATTATTATTTGTGAATAATAAAAATACCGTTTTAAGTCGTAATGAGATAATGAATAGTATTTGGGGCTATGATTATGATGGTTCTAATCGAGTAGTCGATATTTATATTCATAAACTAAAGGATAAATTAGGACTAGAGAATGAGTTGATTGCTAAAAGAGGTGTAGGCTATATTCTATATGCCTAAGAAAAATGATGAATTATTTTAATTCATCATTTTTAATTTATCTTAAGAGCATTTATAACTAAGCGCTTAGTAGGATTAGCATCACTAGCATCAACTGGATAACAAGTAAATAAGGTTAAGATATTATCCCTAGTATTCTGGAGATAAAATTCATTAGCATTCTTTTCATCAATAATATTAATACTGGATACTTCATATTTAATAAGCTTTTTATGATCTTTAATCGTAATAATATCATTGATTTTAACATGTTTAAGAATATTACCGTGACTTTCACGATGAGCACCAATGATACTTTGACCGATATCAGCATAGTTTGCTGAATGAGGCATTTTACCATAGCCATCAAGGAGATGTTGAATCGAGAAATCATTAAATAAAGAGTACTCTTTATTTAAAATCATTATTTTAACTTCATTTTCTAATTGGTTATTACTACTATTTTGAGTTATTGTTTGTTTAGTAAGAGCATGAGATATATTTGTTTGCTTATTATTAAGATTATTATAAAGCATTAAAGCAATAATTAATAAATTAAGAATGAGAAAGAGTTTCTTTTTATTTTTCAAAATAATTGATACTCATGATAGCTCTTAATATTTGATGAAGCTCATAACCCGTTTTAGGAATCGGAATTGGTTTATTCATAATTGATATTTTCTTATGAATGGCGTTTTTATCAATAATAAATTTATTTAATTTATGATTATTTTCATAGCCAAAGGGGGCTTTAACTTCTTTAAGAAGATAATGACCATTACTTAGTTCAATAGTGAAAGGTAATATACTTGAAGTCCATGATTTAATTAGTTGCTTTGAGTTATCATCATGATATAATTCAAAGGTAGCCCCAGCAACGTTCTGATGATTATTAAAATCTAGTTTCTCAATCTCAATAGGTATTAAGATATCTTTACTGATATCAGCACTTAATGGAATGTTTATTCCTAGTAGTTTATCAGTACGTTGATAATCAAAATGACTTATTATACTACTTTGATTATAGATAATATTATTTAATGGGTATTTTATTAATTTGACATCATATCTAAGAATAAGATAGTTATTTTCTGGTAGTTCTTTAATGGAATAATTAAGTTTACTATCTTGCCAACAATCATCATCTAATAAAAGATAGTCATTTTCTTTAAGATTATTTTCATTTTGGATAAGAGGACTTATTTTAGTAGAATGAGGCTCATATTGTAAATAATCTTCTAAATTATCACTCAATATAATATCTTGATACCGACCACTATCTTGTTCATTTTTGATAATAATTTCATAAGTAATGACATCATTGAGATGAATATTATCGTTTAAAATCTTTTTGGTAATACGAGGATTAGGTAATAATTTATTTTCATAACTTGCCTTTAAAGAGACATGATTACTACTATTAAGCACTACTTCATTAGTGATAAGACGATTGTTATTTAAAGGCGTCTTTATTAGTTTAACTTTAAATTTTAAGATATGTTCTTGTGCCGAGGGAATACTATCATGATAATAATCTAGTTTATTATTATGCCAAATATTATCTGAAATTTCTTGATCATCTATAGTAGTACTATTTAATTGATACTCTAAATAATCAGGTAAATTATCGAGGACATGAACATCTTTTAAAGTAGCTTTGTGGTCTTTATTACCAAACTTAAGATAATAATTATAAATATCACCAATCTTTAAATAATTAACATCATCATATTTTTCAAGATAAGCTTCGGGCTTAATATTTGTCTTAATACTTACTTCATTAGTGCTGATAGGCTTATTATCTATATTAATTTGGGCCACATTATTAATTTGATATTGATTGAGTTTGTTTTCAATCAAATATGATTTTAGCTCTTGTTCATTAAGATTCTTTTTTATTAAAAATGGAATATCAAAGATGATTTGATTATTATAAAAATTTAAACTAGTTAAGATACTGGTTTTAGCTTTAATAGTAACATGATTATTAGTAAGACTAATATCGAAATCATTTGTAAGATCTTTATTATCAATACTTGAAATGACTTTTATTTTATTAAGATCAACCTC
The DNA here is from genome assembly GCA_031289255.1 of Bacilli bacterium. Taxonomy (GTDB): domain Bacteria; phylum Bacillota_I; class Bacilli_A; order JAJDGJ01; family JAJDGJ01; genus JAISTP01. The sequence continues at coordinate 11,749 of JAITPW010000037.1, read as the reverse complement.
AAGAATACTTGCGAGGGTATCACTAAGGATAAGAGATTTAAAATAATGGCTAGGATCGGCTAAATAAGGGGTTTGTTGGATAATATGATAATGATAAAGAGTTGCATCATTAAATATTTTATTTTCATTAAGATCTAAGTTGTGCTGAGTATTGGTTAAAATATTTTTTAGATCAGTATTGGTATTAATACTTTTAGTCGGAAAAGGAATTGATGGTTTAATAGGTGATTTAGTAGTATAAGTAAATTCAATTAAAGATTGACGGGGGTTAGGAGCATGCATAAAAGCATTATTATTATAAGTATATATGAGGGCTGAACTATTAAATTCATGACCCCAAGAACTTTTTTCAAAATCATTAGGATAATTACCAGAATAATCACTGTAATAAAGGCCATCTTTTTCAAAGTAATGATAATAAGTATTATCATTACCAACCGTAGTCGCTTGATAAACGATATTATTAAGCCCAACCCATTGTTTACCGCTAATATTCTTAGCATTGGTGGTGATTGATTGATAGCCATCAATATCATTAAAAGTCCAATACCCTTTTACTTTAATAGGAGTATCACTTCCAGCTTTAAAAAAACTATATTTAATTGAAACACTATTAAGATTAATCAAATCAATTGAAAAATTCTTATTGATAATTAAACCATTCTGTTTAACAAATAAGCCATCATCTTTAGGTAAGGTAAAATTATTAATACTCATTTTCATATCGATGATATCACCTTGATAATAACCAATATTTTTAAAGAGTACTCCAATATGATCTTTTAAGGAATCTTTAAGATTACGGAGATTAAACTCATATCTGGTAGCCGATAGTGAGGTACCATAAGTATCAAGAAAGGACTTAAAAAGACTAGTGCCATTACTTTGATAAACACCATTATAAGTACTATCATTACTAAAAGCCGTAAACGAAAATGGTCCATAAATACTTCGCCCATTGGGAATAGGGGTAAAAGTATAATCTGAATATTCATTATTATCTTTAGTAAGAATACCGCTAATATCTTTAGCATTTTTAATATTCGTCCAATTACTAGGGGGAAACCCATCCAAGGCTTTAATATTAAGATTTAGAAATATCATTAAGAATAAGACCAACAAGCTATATTTAATTTTAAAAAGAACATTATTTTTCATTATCATCTTTCCTTCCATTATTAATTAATGTTTCTATTATAAAGTAGGTTAAAATGATTAATGTTCCTAGATAAATATTAAATAAAAGACAAGAGTATCATTATATGATGGGGTCTATAGCGATAATCCTTTTAAATATTTAAAGATCATAATTTATAATAAAATGAAAATAATTAAAATTTTTCTTGACATTAATAAAAGCAGTCTTTATACTATTAAACATAAACGCAGTGAAGAGAAAAGTAACTAGTAGAAATTTTCAAAGAGAGTTTGCGAAGTGGTGAAAGCAAATACTATTAATATTAGTGAAAATGGTCTTGGAGCGGGTTATCGAACATATTATCATTAATATGCTAGGTTAACATGGGTGCACCCATTATCGTGCTAGAGTATTACCTACCAATTGGTAGCGTACTTGATGAGATAAGTATTGTGAAATACTTATAAAATAAGGTGGTACACGAGTCTTTCGTCCTTTGGGGGGAAGACTTTTTTTTATAAATAACTTATCCTTCATCAAGTAAAAAATTTATTTTGAAAGGAATGACTATAATGTCAAAAACAAGTTATGAAACAAATGTCGTGCATCAATATTTTAGAGGGGATGAAACCAATTCGATTGTGCGACCAATTCATCCGACTACAGCATATTTCTTTAATGATGCTGATCACGGAGCCGATCTTTTTGATTTAAAGGTCGTTGGTAATATTTATACTAGACTAACTAATCCAACTTATGATGCTTTTGGTCAAACAATTGCCCAATTAGAAGGAGGAGTGGCTGGTATTAGTACCGCTAGTGGAGCCAGTGCTATTAGTCTTGCTATATTGGCTTTAGTTAAGAGTGGTGATCATATTATTGCTAGTAAGACTATTTATGGAGGTAGTATTTCGTTATTTAATAATCAATTAAAGCAATTAGGGATCGAGACTACTTTTATTGATCAAGAGGCTAGTTATGATGAATTAAGTAAAGAGATTAAAGAAAATACTAAATTAATCTTTGCCGAAACCATAGGTAATCCAACTGTACCAGTTTTAGATTATGAAAAATTTTCTGCATTAGCAAAATCTTATCATTTACCTTTAGTGATTGATAATACTTTTGCTCCATATCTCTTTAAACCTTTAGATTATGGAGCTAATATTGTTATCTATAGTGCTACTAAATATTTAGGGGGACATGGTAATGTTATTGGTGGAGTAATCGTTGATGGTGGTAATTTTGATTGGGCTAAAGATGATAAATTTATTCACTTAACCAGTCCTGATGATTCTTATCATGGCTTAAATTTCTATGCTACTTTTAAAGAAGCCGCTTATGGTTTATATGTTAGAGCTAAATGTTTACGTGATTATGGACCAACTTTAAGTCCCTTTAATGCTTACTTATTGAGTACAGGACTACAAACATTAGTACTACGTTTAGAAAGACATTCGGCTAATGCTTTAAACCTAGCAAAATATTTAGAAAAACATGAAGCTATTGAATGGGTCTTATACCCAGGGTTAACATCTCATCCTAATTATGATATTGCGAGCCGTTATTTAACTAAAGGAGCAAGTGGTATTCTTGCCTTTGGTATTAAAGGTGGTTTAGAAGCTGGTAAGAAATTTATTAATAGTTTAGAATTAGGTATTCATGCTGTTAATGTGGGTGATGTCCGAACCATTGTGACACATCCAGCTAGTACGACTCATCGTCAATTAAATGCTGAACAATTAAAGGCTAGTGGTATTGAAGATAATCTGATTAGAATATCAGTAGGGATTGAAAATATTGATGATTTGATTGCTGATATTGAACAAGCCTTAAAGAAGAGTCAATTATAATAAGATTTTCTTTTTAAAAAGTATTCTTATTATTGATAATTTCTTTGTATTATGAGCTTAATATTGTTAAAATGGGTAAGAATAATAAATTAAAATGGGAATAATTAATGATTAAATATAAAAAGAATGAATGAGAGGTATTACGATGAAAAGGAAGAGTGTTAATAAATATTTGGATTATATCTTTGATGGAGCCTTTGGGACTTATTTTGCGAGTAAATATGGTATTGATAAACCTTGTGAACTCGCCAATATTAGTATGAGTGATAAGGTTATTGCCATTCATGAAGAATATATTAAAGCCGGTGTTAATGCGATCAAAACTAATACCTTTCGTTTAAATTCTAGTTTAATTGATAATGAAAATTATCGTAATCTCTTAATTAAGAAAGCTATTAAAAATGCTAGAGAAGCGATTAATCATAAAAATGTTAATATTTTTGGTGATATTGGACCGATTAATATTGGAGATGATAATGAGCATGAATATTTAGAAATAGTAAAAGTATTTGAAAAATGTGGCGTAAAGAACTTTATTTTTGAAACTAATATTGAATATGAATCATTATTAGAAGCGATTAATTATATTAAGAATAATATTCAAGATAGTAAGGTTATTGTTTCTTTTGGAGTTAATCAAGATGGTTATACACAATTAGGATATTATTATTTAGATTTATGTCATAAGTTAAAAGGTTTAGTTGATTACTTTGGCTTGAATTGTATCTGTGGTCCAACTCATATGTATCAACTAGCAACTAAATTAGATACTTTGAACTATAATATTGCTTTAATGCCTAATGCTGGTTATCCAGAGATTAATTCAGTACCTTTGTTTAATTATAATCCTGATTATTTTAGTGATATTCTCTTAAAGATGACTAGTCTTGATATTAAAGTTATTGGTGGTTGTTGTGGCAGTACACCAGCTCATATGGAGGCTTACATTAATAAAATTAATCATATTAAAATTGATTATGTAAAACCGATCGAACAAAAAGTTATTAAGATTAAATATCATAATAAAATTATTAAGATGTTTAATAATCATCAAAAAGTTATTGCTACGGAGTTAGAAACCCCTTTAGATTTAGATACAGATTATTTATATGAAGCTTGTTTCCTCTATCAAAAATATGGTAGTGATTTAATTACCTTAGTAGATTCGCCTTTAGGAAAAACTAGAGCTGATAGTTTATTAATCGCTAGTCGAATTAAGAGTGAATTAAAAATTGATATTGTCCCTCATTTAACATGTCGTGATAAAAATCAAATTGCTTTAAAAGGAGGTCTGCTCGGAGCTAATATCTGTGGTATTAATAATATCTTGGCTTTAAGTGGTGATGCGGTTGCTCAAATTGATCGTGAAGTTAGTAAAGGTGTCTTTAATTTTAATTCTTTTAATTTAATTAGTTATATTAGTAATTTAAATAATGATATTTTTAATGAGTATCCCTACTTAATAGCAGGAGCTCTTAATGTTAATAGTAGTAAGTTTGATAATGAATTAAAACGAGCTCTTAAAAAAATAGATTGTGGGGTTAATTATTTTATTACGCAATCGATCTTTACTAAAGAGGCTATCGAAAATTTAAAGAAAGCGAAAAAAGTTCTTAATAAACCTATTTTAGCTGGTTTATATCCAGTCGCAAGTTATCGTAATGCTCTATTTCTAAACAATGAAGTTAAAGGGATTAAGATACCAGATGAATTAATTAAAGCGTTATCAGAAGCGAAAAAAGATGATTATTTTAAGATAAGTCTTAATTTTATTAAAGATATTATTAATAAGATAGCTCCCTATTGTGATGGTTATTATCTTTCAACACCATTAAGAAAACATGATTATGTCATTGATATTATTAAATATATTAAAGGTAATAATCATGATGATTAAGCATTTAGATCTCAATGAAATAAAACGTTATCTTAAGATTGAGAATGATATTGATGAAATGACTTTACTTAATATTAATAAAGCAATCAAGCTTATTGAGCTTATCGTAAAACCTAAATATGTTATTAAAAAATATGCCATTGAACTTAGTGATAATCAAGTCATCTTTAAAGATACTAATTTAATAATTAAAAGTAAAGATCTTGTTCGACATCTTAATAAATGTGATGAAATAATCATTTTAGTAACAACATTAGGTCTTCAAGTTGATCAAGAAATAAAAAGATTAGAACTTACTAATATGAGCATGGCTTATATCTTAAATGCCGTTGCTATTGAATATCTTGAGAAATATTTAGATTATATCCAAAAAGAAGTTATTAAAGAAAATAAATATCAAACTAATCGTTACTCAATTGGTTATGGAGATACTTCATTAACCTATCAACAAGATTTGCTAAGTTTAACTAAAGCTTTTCAATTAATAGGAGTCCATGCTCTTGCTAGTAATATGATGATACCTAAGAAGAGTGTTAGTGCTTTGATTGGTTTAAGTAATGAAGAAGTAAATGATAATACTAATCGTTGTACTTATTGTCATTTAAGAAATGAATGTCATCATAATTGTTTAATTAAGGAGGAATAAGATGATTAAAATTATGGATTATTTAAAAAATAATTATTTAATATTTGATGGTGCAATGGGTTCTCTTTTGCAACAAAATGGTCTTAAAGCTGGCGATATACCAGAAGCAATGAATCTTAATAAGCCCTTAGTTATTCAAGAAATTCATTATCAATATTTAAAAAGTGGTAGTAATATTATTCTTACTAATACTTTTGGGGCTAACCCTGTTAAGATTAAGGATAATCTTGAACTTATTATTAAAGCAGCCATTGCTAATGCTCGTCATGCTATCACTAAATATCAAAAAGAAACTAATAAACCAGCTTTCTTAGCTTATGATATTGGACCTTTAGGAGTTATGTTAGAACCTAGTGGGACATTAAAATTTGAAGAAGCTTATGAAGCTTTTAAAAGAATTGTCTTAGCAGTTAATGAAGATGACATTGATGTCTTTGTAGTAGAAACGATCAGCGATTTATATGAAGCTAAAGCAGCCATCCTAGCGATTAAGGAGCATAGTAATAAACCGATATTCGTAACTCATACTCTAGAAAAAGATGGTACTACTTTAAATGGTAATAGTATTTTAAGTATTATTAGTACTTTAGAAGCATTACAGGTTGATGCGCTGGGAATTAATTGTGGTTTTGGTCCCCAAGAAATGATTGCTTTAATGAAAATTTTTAAAGAATATTCATCTTCATATTTAATGGTTCAACCTAATGCGGGGTTACCAATTATCAAGGATAATAATATTAATTATGATATTGATGAAGTAACATTCTTAACTTATATGAAGGAAATCATTGCTTTAGATGTCCAAATAGTAGGGGGTTGTTGTGGAACTAACTATCAACATATTGCTTTATTAAGTGAGTACTTAAAGGATAAACATCCCCAACAACCAACTACAAAAGAATTAAGTATTTGTAGTAGTGCTACTAAGAGTGTTATTTTTAATGATAATTTTATTAAAGTAGGAGAGCGCATTAATCCTACTAATAAAAAAGGATTAAAAGATGCTTTATTAAATCATAATGATGCTTATCTTATTAAAGAGGCTCTTCTTCAAGAAGAAGAGGGAGCTGATGTTATTGATATTAATGTTAGTATTCCACAAACTGACGAGACTTATTTAATGGAAACAACGATTAAGAAAATACAAGCTTATGTAAGATGTCCACTTCAAATTGATAGTACTAATCCTAAAACAATTGAAAAAGCGTTACGGATTATTAATGGGAAACCGATTATTAATTCAATTAGTGCTAAACAAGCTGATCTTGATGCTATTTTGCCTTTAGCTAAAAAATATGGAGCGATGATTATTGGTTTATGTATTGATGAAGATGGACTAGCTTTAAGCTTAGATGATAAACTTAAGCAAGCTACTAAAATAGTTAATGAGTGTCTTAAATATGGGATTCCTAAAAAAGATATTATGATTGATTGTTTAATGTTGACAGCCAGTGCTCAACAAAAAGAAGTCATAAATACTTTACAGGCTCTTGAACTTATTAAAAATAAACTTCATGTTAAAACAATTCTTGGTATTTCTAATGTTTCTTTTGGACTAGCGAATAGGGAGCTTATCAACGCAACTTTTCTTAACATGGCCTTAGTAAAAGGCTTAGATGCAGGGATAATTAATACGGGGAGTAAAGACTTAATGGCTAGTCTTAGTGCTAGTAATGTTCTATTGAATGTTGATAAAGATGCCCAAACCTATTTATCTTTATTTCAACATAATGAGAATATTAAGAATAGGGATAATAAACAAGAATTGTCTTTAAGGGATAGTATTATTAAAGGGCTTGTGGAAGATACCATTATTAAAGTCGAACAAGAATTAATGACAAGAGAACCATTAGATATTATTAATAATGATATTATTACTACTCTTAATTATATTGGTAATGAATTTGAAAATAAAAGAATTTATTTACCACAACTTATTCAATCAGCTCAATGTGTTAGCCAGAGCTTTGAAATAATTAAAAAACAACTAAAACAATTTGATTACCAAAAAGCAGCAGTACCAATCATTCTAGCAACTGTTAAAGATGATGTTCATGATATTGGTAAGAATATAGTCAAAATAATTTTAGAAAGTTATGGTTATGCAGTTATTGATTTAGGATGTAATGTTGATTCCACAACCATCATTAATAACATTAAAGCTAATGATGTTAAAGTAGTAGGTTTAAGTGCTTTAATTAGTACAACTATTATTAATATGGAAAATACGATAAAAAAAATAAAAGCTTATGATTCTAATATCATAATCATGGTTGGAGGAGCTATTCTTACTAAAGATTTAGCTCAAGCTATCCAAGCTGATTATTATTGTAAAGATGCTTTAGAAGCTATCAAAGTATTGCAGAATATTTAATAACACTTTTAGTGATAGTCACTAAAATAAATAATCTATTATCAGAATTTTACATACCATAATTACCATTAGTTTATAAAAGAACTATTGGTAATTTTAATATGAAATATTTTAGTTATTTAATTATTATTTATATTATTTAAGATGAAGATATGGTATTATAATCCATGAAAAAAAGGAGGAAAGGTATGAAAAAAATAAAATTAATAGTAATGGCATTGTTAATAAGTTTAGTTATGATTACTAATAACCATAACATTATGGCTAGTCCTGATTATATAGCAGCTAGTACTAGTAAGATTTCACAAATGAGTCAACCTGATTTTGGAGCTGAGTTACCAGTAGCTTTAGAGATTTATAAAAAACTTGGCTTTATTATTCCTGGAGATGATATTAAAAGTACTTGGATCATTGAAAATGATACAGATAAGGCTTATGTTATTAGTAAGGATCATCCGATGTTAGTTTATGCTTATATCATCAACAAGAAAAATACTAGTTATACAACTACTGATATGCAATATGTTTATGAAAACTGGTACTTATTTGATTTTAACTCAAGTGATAATGGTTTAAGTATTCCTAAAACAGCCGTCGCCAAATTTAATAATGCTAGTTACACTGATGATAATGAAAGCATGAGTGAAGTTGATTTGACTGATGATGTCTATGTCATTGAACCAGGAGCTACTTTTAAACTAAATTGGTCATTTTATTTTGATATTGAAGCAGATAATCGTACTAATGGTGCTGATTACAATTTAGGATTATTTATTCCTTTAAAGCAACAAAGTTCGCAATTAAAGATTAGTTATGTCGATGAACATAATAATGAAATAGCGACTACAGTTTTAAAATATGGTAATCCTAGTGAACAATATGAATATGAACCGCTTGCGATTGAAGGTTATACTTATTCGCATGCACTTGGTTTAAGTCAAGGAACCTTTAGTGGTTCTTCACAATCTTTAACCTTTGTTTATACTAAAGATAAAAAAGATGATGAAACGATTGTTAATGATAAAGAAATTTATCAGGATGAAAAAAAGGAAACTAATAGTAATATTACAACTAATAAAGATGAAGCTAATAAAGAAAAGACTATGGATAATAAAAATCCTCATAAGATCTTACCTTCAACTGGTCAAAGTAATCTAGCTTTAAATTGCTTATTTATTAGTATTATTCTTTTAGTAAACATTTACTTAATTAATAAAAAAAGACTTCATTTTAAATAAAATGAAGTCCTTTTTTTGTTAGGCTACTTTGCTTGTTAAAGTTGTTTCTGTAGCAACTTCTTTTTTAGTTTTCTTACGATCTATTTCATTTAATTCTTTTTTACGTAAACGAATATTAGCTGGCGTAATTTCTACTAGTTCATCATCTTCAATAAAAGATAAAGCATCTTCTAAAGACATAATAATAACAGTTCCTAATTTAATAGCCTCATCAGTTCCACTAGCTCTGACATTAGTCAGTTTTTTATTCTTAGTGGGATTAACGACTAAATCATTAGAACGAGAATTCATTCCAACAATCATTCCTTCATAAACAGGGGTTTTAGGGGTAATAAACATGGTACCTCTTTCTGATAAGTTCATTAATGAATAAGACATTGCTTCACCGGTAACTTGAGAAATAAAGACACCGTTCTTACGACCTGGTAATTCACCTTTATATGGTTGGTAAGAATCAAATATTTTAACCATAATACCTTCACCGTGAGTATCATTGATAAATTGACCATTATAACCAATTAAGGCTCTGGTTGGTAATAAATATTCAATTCTAATTTGATTATTCTTCGTATACATGTTAATCATTTCGCCTTTTTTATTATTAAGAGTATTAATGATTGTACCAGAATACTCTTCAGGAACATCAATTTGAACTCTTTCAATTGGCTCATGAAGTTTACCATCAATTTTTTGATAGATAACCTCAGGTTTACTAACGGCAATTTCATAACCTTCACGACGCATATTTTCTAAAAGAATTGATAAATGTAATTCGCCACGACCACTAACTTTAAAACCATCAGCAGCACTTTCAAGAGGATTAACGCTCAATCCAACATTAACTTCAAGTTCTTTATCTAAACGATCTTTAATATTACGAGTAGTCAGATACTTACCGTCTTGACCAGCAAATGGTGATTTATTAACTAAGAAGTTCATAGACATTGTTGGTTTTTCAATATCAATTAAAGGTAATGGTTGGGGATTATCGCTATTAGTGATGGTTTCCCCAATCGTAATATCACTAATTCCTGAAACAACAACGATATCATTAGCATAAGCTTTACTGACACTAACGCGATTTAATCCTTGATAAACAAAGATTTGATTAATCTTTTTCTTAACTAATTCTCCTTGTTGATTGTAGACCATAACACTTTGATTTTCCTCAAGCGTTCCTTGATAAATACGGCCAATACCTAAACGACCAATATAATCATCATAAGCTAGATTAGATACTTGCATTTGTAATGGTTTATCTTTAAGGGTTTCATCGATCTTAACTTGTTTAATAATAGTTTCAAATAAAGGTGTTAAATCAGTTGAATCATCATCCATTTGATATTTAATAACGCCTTGTTTAGCAATTCCATATAATACGGGAAATTCTAATTGTTCATTATTAGCATCTAAATCCATAAATAATTCCAGTACTTCATCGACAACTTCTTCAGCTCTTTGATCAGGCTTATCAATTTTATTAATTAATAGAATTGGTTTTAAGCCCATATTTAATGATTTTGATAATACAAATCTCGTTTGAGGCATAACCCCTTCAGCACTATCGACTAATAAGATAACAGTATCAACAGTACGAATGATTCGTTCAACTTCACTACTAAAATCAGCATGTCCTGGAGTATCAACAATATTTATTTTATAATCTTGGTATTTAATACTACAATTTTTAGAATATATAGTAATACCTCTTTCTTTTTCTAAGTCATTACTATCCATAATCTGGTTACTAGCAGCAATGGTATTACTTTGCGATAGAAAAGCATCAACTAAAGTTGATTTACCAGCATCAACATGGGCAATAACCGCAATATTAATAATTTTATTATTCATATATTTTCCTCTTTCTTTTATTTTTAATTATTACTAAGACAATAATATCATTTATAAATGGCAAGTCTTATAAAAACTTTATTTTAAAAATCATTATTTTAAATAATAGCAGTCTATTTACTATTATATAATTTTTTTATGAATATTTTGTGTTCATTCTATGATATATTACTTTTTTTATGTTAAAGAGGAAGTTATTTTGGGAGATAATGACATGATATTATTGGGAATAAGCTAATAAAATGAGATAAGAGATATTTGTTACGATATTTAATTTATTCATAATCAACTTAAATCATCTTAATTATATTAGATTTTATACATCTTTAGAAGGTTATTATACATATAGATATTTATGAATTTTATGAATTTTATTATTAGATTTATGAATTTTTTAGATAATAAATTCACAAAACTTATTGATGAAAATTACAATTTTATCATATTAAACAAATATTGTTGCTATATAGTATTTTTTATGTTAAATTATTAACAGTAATATTTACATTGCTATTATTTTAATTTATGAGGAGGATAAAAATGTATAAAGTAAAGAAAGGAATTAAAGCATTAGTAGTTGTTTTAATATTATTTATGTGTATGAATAATATTAGAGCTTTAGGCACGGACATTGAGAATGATTTAAAATACATTCCTAATATGGAAGTGGAGAAATTAATTGATGATCATAATATTATACTGCCAACAAAACCAACTAGAGCTGCTAGTGGGAGCGTTGTTGAAAAGATTAT
>JAITPW010000047.1 GCA_031289255.1 Bacilli bacterium | reverse complement strand
TACTTATAATGAGGCCGTAACTATCTTAAATAATACCGTGCAAGCTTTATTAAAAGAAGATAATCCATTTAGTGGAGTCTTATATGGTGGCTTTATTAAAACTAATAAAGGAGTAAAGGTTATTGAATATAATGCTCGCTTTGGAGATCCTGAAACAGAGTGTGTTCTAAATAATCTATCATCTGATTTAGTTCAACATATTCTTGATTTACTTGAAAATAAGCCTTTTGTAATGTCATTTAAGAAAACAACAAGCGTTGGATTAGTCTTAAGTGCTCCAGGTTACCCTTTAAGTTATCAAAAGGATATTGATTTAACAAGTTATTTATTATTACCTTTAAAGATGCTGCACATGCAAACAAAGAAAAGTAATGATATTGTACTCAGCAATGGGGGAAGAGTTTTATTTATCTTAAGTGAAGGAGATAATGCGCAAGAAGGTTTTAATAAAATATATAGCATATTAAATAAACAAGAAACTAAATTATTGCATTATCGTCATGATTTAAATAATTATTAATTAGGGTTTATCTTTTAAAATAAATTATATAATATGGAAAAAAGGTAGCCTAAGCTACCTTTTTTCACTGGAGAAATTTATGAAGAATATTGTAAGGTTATCCCTTACACCAGTATTTTAATATATTATGATAGAGTAATTGTGTTCAAGATGTGTTCACTAATATTGAGTATAAATAAAATTTATTATAAATCTACTTATAATAATAAATTCAAGATAATAGCTTTATTTTCTTGACTAAATAATATCATTTATATTAATATAAATGAATAGAAAAGAGGTCATATTATGAATGAAGAAATTAAAACACCCCATATTAATCCAACAGGGAAGATTGCTAAAACAGTCTTAATGCCTGGCGATCCTTTACGTGCTAAATATATCGCTGAAACATTTTTAAAAGATGTCGTTCAATTTAATAGTATTAGAGGAATGTTAGGGTTTACGGGAACATATCAAGGTAGAGAAATATCAGTTATGGGTTCAGGAATGGGTATGCCTTCAATAGGGATCTATTCATATGAACTTTATAATGTTTATGGAGTAGAAAATATTATTAGAATTGGTTCGGCTGGAGCTTATAGTGCATCTTTAAAATTGTATGATGTTATCTTAGCTACTGAAGCATATTCTGATAGTAGTTTTGCTTTAATGCAAAGTAATTATGATTCTAAAATACTAACTTCAAGCTCAGAATTAAATGAAAGAGTTAAAAGTTATGCCCAAAAATTAAATATTCCGATCATTGAGGGACGAATTCATTCTAGTGATGTCTTCTATGCTGAAAATGGTAAACCGATTCAAGAATATTATGAAAACTATCAATGTCTAGCCGTTGAAATGGAATCTTTTGCTTTATTTAATAATGCCCGCATCTTAAATAAAAAAGCGACCTGTTTAGTTACAATTTCTGATAATTTAGTTACTCATGAAGAAACGACAGCTGAAGAAAGACAAATTGCCTTTAATGAAATGATGAAAATTGCACTTGAATTTTCCGAATAAAGCATTTTATGTGCTTTTTCTTTTATTTATAAAATAGTTTAAGTATCACTAAATATTTAAAAGTGTTAAAATATGCTAAAGGAGTGATTATTATGGAAGTATATGAAGTAAATGCCTTTACCAGAAATAATAAAGGTGGTAATCTGGCGGGTGTCATCATAATGGATAATGACCTATCAATATATAAAAAACAAGAAGTAGCCAGTATCTTAAATTATAGTGAGACAGCTTTTATCGAAGATTTAGGAGATAATCATTTTAACACCTCATTTTTTACCCCTACTCAAGAAGTAGATTTGTGTGGGCATGCAACAATAGGAAGTTTTTGGTTATTAAAGAAGCTTAATATGTTAAATGGTAAAGAAGTTTTTCAACATACCAAGCAAGGTATCTTAAGAGTAGAATGTAGTGATTATATTTTTATGGAGATGAGTTCTACTAAAATACTAGCTTCAGTTAGTAAAGAGATAACTAGTAAATTACTAAATATCGATGAACATGCTATTCTTAATACCCCTCGTATTATTGAAGTTGGTTTAGCAGATTGTATGGTAATTATCAAAGATTTAGAAACCTTACAAAGTATTAATATTGATAAAACAGCTATGGCTAATTATTGTCTATCAAATAATTTTATCGGTTTTCATGTCGCTACTTTAGATAATCATCAATATTATGTTCGTAACTTTGCCCCATCTTGTGGGATTGATGAGGAAAGTGCCACGGGGACAGCCAATGGAGGGATGTATGTCTATCTCCAAAGTAAGGGGTATATCAAAGGTGATGAAACGATTACCTTTTATCAAGGTGATAATATGAATTCACCTAGTGAAATAGTAGTAAAAAATATTGATAATAAAATATGGGTTGGTGGACAAGCAACCTTGAATAAAGAGTTTAATATCTATTAGTAGGTGAAAGCTTATGCATAAAACAACTGTTATGAGAATACTTGAAAAGAACCATATTAATTATCAAATATATGACTATAGTAAAAGTGAAGCTATTAGTGGCTTAGATGTTATTAAAGTATTAAATCAAGATGGTCATCAAGTTTTTAAAACACTAGTAACTATTGGTAAATCTAAACAATATTATGTTTTTTTAGTACCGGTAATTAATGAATTAGATTTAAAAAAAGCTGCTTTAGTTGTTAAAGAAAAACATATTGAAATGATCAAAAGTAGTGATTTATTACCATTGACTGGTTATGTTCATGGTGGTTGTTCCCCTATTGGTATGAAAAAAAGCTTGGTAACTATCATTGATCAAAGCGCTAATAATTATCCAACTATCATTTATAATGGCGGTAAAATAGGTTTTCAAGTTGAGACGACGTTAGCTGATTTAGCAAAACTTATAACTATTACTTTAGCCGATATTATTAAATAATGGGTTGACACTTCTGTTGATAATAGGTAAAATGAAGAAGTAAAATAAATATGAATAAGGGGAATTAGGTGTAAATCCTAAACTGTCGCGCAACTGTGATACTAGTATAACTAGTTAAGTCAGGAAACCTTAATAATTATTGAAATTCACGCGTCATGAATGATTTTTTATTAGGAAGTTTCTTAGTAAATATATTGTAATAATGGTAATGGTGAATTTTAATATTCATCATTTTTATTTATAAATTTATAAATAAAGGAGTATTGCCATGAAAAAATTAATTTATGTATTATTATTAAGTATTAGTATCAGTTTAGGAACAATTAACTTACAGGCTATCAATGTTAATGTAAGAATTGAAAGTTATGATAAAACGTTACTGAAGACGAGTGTTAATGTTGAAGCAACTGATATTTCTAGTATTGTTGGTGGGAATAGTAGTAAATGGACTAACACGGTTGGTAATAAACCGGTTGTTACTCAAGCAATAGTTAAAGCTCTACAAGATAAAGGCTATAATGTTAATGATCATTCAGTTTTAAACTTAGGAACAAGTGGGGGAATGCTCTATAATATTTTAGGAGTTCAAAATGGTAGTATCGACTCCTATTTTGATGGTTGGATGTATACAATAAATAATGATTTTCCAGATGATGGAGCTGGTATGGGATTATCAATTGATATGGCCACTTTAAATGAAGGAGATAGTATTGTATTATTCTTTACTGAAAACTGGTATGTAAATGCTTACTCATATTTTGATAAAGAAAATATCGAAGTATTTGATGATGAGTTAGTAAATTTTAATAATTATCAAATTAATATTATGAATTTTATGTTCTACAACAATAAAACTAATAACCCCGTTAATAATGCTTTCTTAATATTAGAAAAACAAAATAAAGATGGTTCCTATCTTACTAAGAAAAGACCGGATATTATAAGTAATAGTAGTGGTTTGTTTAGTTTCACTATAAATGAAGTAGGTCTTTATAATGCAACTTCATGGATTGATAATGATGATCAAACGGATGATTTTATTAATGAATTAACACGAGCTAGTACAACGATTATTGTTAAATCAAGAGCTCTTTATAATATTATTAATGAAGCTCAAGCTATTATAAATGATAATTATACAACGTCATCTTATCAGAATTTAATTACAACATTGAATGAAGCTGAGACATTATATCAAAATAATTATGCTTCATCTGCAGAAGTTAATAATATGATTACTGCTTTAAGAAAACAAATAGATAATCTTGAAGAAAATAATGATCAAACAATTGATCAAGATGAAGATAATAATGTTGAAACAATTGATAATAAGCTAGTAGAAAAAACTACTAAGGCTAATTTGCCAACAACAGGTATTAAGACAATGCCCTTCTGTATGGTGATGTTAATATTTGGTTCGGGATTAAGTATCATTTATTATAAAAATAGTAAAATAAATTAAAACTAATAGGTCCTGAAAGTGCCGGGTCCATTAGAACTCATATGAAACGTGCTAGTTAGTATCACCTCCAAAATATTTATATCTACGGTTTGCTCACTCTCATGCAGGTGATTCTAACAAATAAAAAAGTACCATTAGGTGCTTTTTTTCATAAATTTAAATTATTTTTTTTAATGAACATCTATGATGTAATAAAGTATGTTATGGTATAAGTATCTACGCATAATAATTTTTATAATAATTATCAATAAAAATAGTTATTTATATAATTATTATGTTAAAATAAAATAGAAATAAATACTAAAATTAATGAGTTAATGAGGAGGAAGTAAAATGAGTAGGTATGTATTAGGATTAGATTTAGGAGTAGCAAGTATAGGTTGGGGATGTGTATCAATTGATGATAATGAAAATCCCTATGCAATATTAGATCACGGAATTATTGTTACTAAAGCTTTAGATGGCGAACAAGGAAAAAACTATAATGAAAAGAGAAGAAAGCAAAGATCTTCAAGAAGAGTTATTAGACGAAGACAAGAAAAACTTAGAAGAATAAGAAGTTTAGTAGTTAAAAGTGGTTTGATTACTAAAGAGTCATTAAGTAATTTATTTAATGAAAAAAATAAGAAACAATGTTTTGATAATATTTTAGAAACAAGGATAAAAGGATTATCAAATAAACTTAGTAATGAAGAACTAGTTGCTATTCTTATAAATTATGCTAAAAATAGAGGATTTAAATCTAATCGTAAAATAGCATCTAAAGAAGAAAAAGGTAAAATGAAGGATGCCATAGGAAATATTCAGAAAATTATTAATGAAGATGAACTTTTCTTATCTGAGGCAATCATGAAGTTTAAAGTAGACAATAATTTAGATCGTATAAAAAATACGACTAATAATTATAATTATGGCTATGAAAGACTAGATTTAATTAATGAAGTAACTAAAGTACTTGATACTCAGATTGAAAATAAAGTTATTGATAATGATTTTAAGGAGAAGTATTTAGAGATCATTGAAAGCCAACGTGATTATTCTGAAGGACCAGCTATACCAAGCCCTTATCATATTAAAGACTATAGCGAATTATTTGGGAGATGTCAGTTTGATAATAATCTTCGGATTAGTAGAGCAACTCCATCATTTGAAATTTTTGTTTGTTTACAAAAACTATGTAATACTACTTGGATTGAAAGAAATGAAGAATACGAATTAATTAAAGAAGAAGGTAAAAATAAATATAAGATTTTTAATTTAAATAAGGAACAGATTATAAAGCTTTATAAACAAAAGATTTTAGTAAAAAAAGATAGTAAAATTACTTATAATGATATTTTAAATGTCATTGAAAATAATAATAATGAAATTATTTTTAAATCTATTCCCTCAGTAGGTAAAAAAGAATTTAAAGATGAAGTAAAAAAATATAAGAAGAAGAATAATATCGAAAATAGTATTAGTCTTAATGATGATCAGTATGAGGAAGTAAAAGTACTTGTTAGTAAAGAACAATTAAAAAAAGAAATTAGTAGTTTTAAATCTTTTAATGAATTAAAAAAACAACTTAGAGCTAATGATTATCCCCAATATTGTAATGATATATCTTTCCTTGATGATGTGGCTACAGTATTATCATATGCTAGAACCGATAATAAAATTAAGCAATTAATTGATGAAGATCCTCGTTTTAATACTAAATTTAACTTAGAACAAAAAGAATTAATTCTAAAACTTAATCAAAAAGATGATTTGAATAAGAATGTTATTCTTGCTAATGGTTCAGGAAATTTATCTCTAGAAATTGTCCAAAATTTAATTCCATTAATGCTAGCAGGAAATAGTTATGATAAGGCTATGGAACAATTAGGATATGATCATTCTTTAATCAAAAGCAATATTGATTTTAAAGGTATATTTCCAACTGTTCATGAAATAGAGGAAGCATTCCAAACTAAAATAACATCACCTAATGTTAAACATATTTTAGTTATTTTAAGAAAATTCTATAATGCTCTAGTTGAAAAACATGGAGAGCCAGCTTATGTCCATATTGAAACAGCTCGTGATATTGCGAATAGTTATAATAAAAGAATAGAAATAAAAAATTCGCAAAAGGATAATTTCTTTGCGAATCAAGAAGCTAAAAATTTAATCATAACTGAATTTGGTAGTGATGTTGTCAATAATGAACTTAATCGAAGAAGAAGTGGTAATTTATCTAGAGATGATATTATTAAACTAAGATTATGGCAAGAACAAAAAGGTATTTGTTTATATTGTGGTGGGGCTATTCCAAAAGAAGATGTTCTAACTCATGAATATGAAGTAGATCATATTTTACCGTTTTCGCGAACTTGGGATAATTCTTATAACAATAAGGTATTAGTTCATAAAAAATGTAACCAAGAAAAGAAAGAAAATACTCCTTATGAATGGATGAAAAATGATGAAGGAGCATGGAATTCTTTTAAGAAATTAGTATTAGCTAACAAGGAAATATCTAATAATAAAATAAATAAATTATTACTTACTGAAGAAATCAATCAGGATGAGTTTTCTAATAATTCTTTAAATGCAACTTCTTATATAAGTGTTATTGCAAAAAAAGTATTTGAAAATCTATTAAATGATGAGCATCAAAATAAAGTAAGAACATTTAAAGGTCAAATGACTTCTTATCTAAGAAAATATTATAATCTTAATGGACTAACTCATACTTACGAATCAAGTAATTTATCTCGTTTTGCTAAAGGTGAAAACAAATTAGATAATCAATTTAGATTTAAATTTAAATTTGATGAAAATAATAATCCTTTGTTTTTGGATTATAAATTCAGTAAAGATAGAGTTAAATGTTCAATTAAAATATCTCTTAAAAATGAATTAAATGAAGAAATTTCATATGACTTAAAAGTTAGCAGTAAAACTGAAGATGATGAGCTTTATAGAATAATTATTTCTGATAAACAAGAATTTAATATGTTGGTTTATGAAAAAACTCATGATATGTATTTTGATGAATTAAAAGATATCAATATCTTTTTCGAAGATAACAATATTTATAGAGCTGAACTAATTTCGATTTTTAATAGATTACTTATCGGATTAAAAGAACAGATTAGTATTAAGAATAGGAATAATCATTTTCATCATGCTGTCGATGCCATTTTACTGGCTACTATGACTAAATCTCAACAACAAACAATTGCCAGTTTTAATAAATTAGTTCAAGAAACTGATTTTTCAGAAATATATGATGAAAATGGTGAAATCTTAAATCGAGATACTTTACTTAACGATTATGTTTTAGATAATAAAGTAAAAGAAAACCCTAGTTTAGCAAAATATTTTATTCCACAACCTTATGATTTTTTCGTTGATGAATTAAAATATAAGATATTTTGTTTAGATGATGATTTACTTAAAGGAACATTAAGTAATATTAATAAACCATATTATGGAGTAAAATTACCATATTTTTATAAAAAAAGAATTACCTCTGGTGCATTACATGAAGAAACTGTTTTTGGTGTTACCAAAAAAGAAACAGCTGGGAAATTAGGAGCTGTTACAAGAAAAAATGTTATGGATATTAAGGAAGATAAGTTAGAAAAATTATTTGATAAGGATGGTAGTCAAAAAGAAATATATTTAACTTTAAAAGAATGGTTAAAGAATGATAATAAATATCCACGAACAAAAAATGGTAACTTGATTGAAAGTGTAAAAAGTATTGAACCTAATTTAGATGTGGAAAATAATGATAAATTAGAGAATGTAGTAACAAAAAATGTAATGGATATAAAGAAATTAGAGGATTTAGAATTATTATTCGATAAGAATGATACTCAAAAAGAAATATACTGTGTTTTAAAAGAATGGATTAAGAATAAGAAAAGACAATATCCACGTTTAAAGAATGGTAACTTGGTTAAAAGAGTAAAAGTTGTTGAACATAGTTTAGATACAACAGTTCAAATTTCCAAAAATGATGTTACTAGAGGTTATGCTTTAAATGGTGAGTTAGTACAAATTAATATCTATAAGAAAAAAGATGATGATAAATTATATTTTGTTCAAATTCCAATGATGGCTTATACTAAAATATCTAAGAAAGATTATGATTTTGATGTTATAGTCTGGTGGGGACAAAACGAAAATCATAAGATAATAAATTATTCAGAATTATTATCGGAAGGATTTGATTTATACTTGATTTTATATCCTGGCGAATTAATTAATATTGTAACCAAGAATAGTGGAAAATTTGTATTATGTAAAGTAGTAGGATTTGCAAGTGGACTGCTAGAAGTGGATTCTATTACAGGTGATGGTTATGATTTAATAAAGAATAATTTATTTAGAATAATAAGAAAACAATTTCAAATTACTGTATCAACAATAAAGGATATTAGAAAACAAAAAATGGATATTTTTGGTAATTTATAATGTCTTATCGACAGTTATTTATTTTAATTCCATGTCATCTATCTATAAAAAATGATTCTATTTCTATTCAACAATATAGACATGAGAATTTAGTACCAGTTAATGATGTTTTTACTATAATTATTGATAGTGAAGAAGTTACTTTTACAAGCAATTTTTTCACTCGTTGTTCAAAAGAACATATTACAATTCTTATTTGTAATGAAAAACATTACCCCAATTGTATTGTAAATTCCTTAAACCAACATTATCGACCTTATCAAATTTTAAAATATCAATTATCATTTCCGGAAAGTTCTCAAGAATTAATTACTGAACAATTATTAAAAAATAAAATAGATAATCAATATAAAGTAATTCAACTTATTAATAATGATGAAAATATATTGAAACTTCTAAAAAAATATTCTGAAGAAATTACTGGTAAGGATCAAATAAATAGAGAAGGAATTGCAGCTAAAATTTTCTTTAAATCACTTTACGGAGAAGATTTTGTTAGAATGGAAAATGATAATATTAATTTTGCTTTAAATTATGGATATGCCGTCTTAAGATCGGTAATATGTAGAACTGTAAACTCTTATGGATTATTAGCTTATCTTGGCGTTAATCACCATGGCAATGAAAACCCATTTAATTTAGTATATGATTTAATAGAACCTTTTCGACCAATAATTGATTATTATGTTGCAAAGCATATTACCGATATTTATTCAGGTATGGGAGTTGAAGAAAAGAAAGAAATAGTAAATTTATTAAATGCAAATGTTAAAGTAAATAATAAATCTGTAAAATTACAGTATGCAATAGAGTTACTTGTAAAATCTTATCTTAATTGTATTGAGAATGGTGAGTCAAATCTTGAATATATTGAATTAACAAATATTAATTTTAGTGCTTTAAATGATTACATTTAGAGAAATGCGTCTTTTAGTAATGTTTGACTTACCCATGGTAACAGTAGAAGAAAAAAGCGAAGCTAATAAATTTAGAAGGATATTGAAAAATGAAGGTTTTATAATGGTTCAATATTCAGTTTATTCACGATATTGTAGAAATGATACTGAATTTAAAAAATATATAAAAAAGATTAAAGCTATTTCTCCAAAAACAAAAGGAGAAATAAGGCTATTAAAAATAACCGAAAAACAATATAATTCCACTGTTTTAATATCTAGTCATTTTAAAACAGATGAAGAGTTACTTTCTATCTCACCTCTGGTAATAATAGAGTAAATATGTTAAAATATAAAGTAGATTGATACAAAAAGTCTGATTTTCTTGCTGCTAGAGGATACGGACTGCTGCAAATTTTGTATAATGACAATCAGTGCAGATAAAACAGCACACGGCACTGAGGATACGGACTGCTGCAAATTTTGTATAATGACAATCAAGGATAATAATAAAAGCGACTAAAAACACGATACGGACTGCTGCAAATTTTGTATAATGACAATCTCTATGTTGCAACCCCAACGCCAAGTATTAGATACGGACTGCTGCAAATTTTGTATAATGACAATCAAGAAAA
>JAITPW010000062.1 GCA_031289255.1 Bacilli bacterium | reverse complement strand
TTAATGGAACCAACGAAGTATTTAATCTTAGATGAACCAACAGTTGCACTAGATCGTTTAAATATTACTAAACTAAGAGATTTGCTTTTAGTTTTAAAAGAAAAGAAATTAATTATTATCACTTCCCATAATGATCAAGATATTAGTTTATTATGTGATGAAATTTATGAATTTATTGATGGTCGATTAGAAAGGTTTGATTAAAATGAAGAATAAAAAAATGAATATTATTTTAAGTATGTTAGTACTAGTATTACTATGGGGGTGTAGTGGAACTACAGAATTTGAAAAAGACATACCTTTAAAGGATTTAGGAGTACCTATTGAACATTATATTCTAAAAAATTATGAATATTTTAATATATGTGAAAGTAAGTATCAAGATTTTAAATTAATTGAAAATGGTACTTATCAATGTGAGCATAATGGTATTAAAATTACCATGAATAAATTAAGTGAACAGGGTGGTCTTGCCGAATTAAATTATACATTTAGTAAGGATATTAAAGACGCTGATGTTCTTAAAGAAATTAATATTATTTTTAAAAGTAATAAACTTAGTGAAATGAATCAAAAACAATATAATCAACTAAAAAGTAAAGGCTCTAAAAGAGTTTTTAATGGGATGGGTATCAACTATGGAGTAGATGAAAAAACTAATAATGATTATATTTATATTACTGGGCGTAAGTTAACTGGCGACTATCCACAAGAGAATTATTTAAATTAATAAAAGGAGCTCTCATATGAAAAAGGTTAAATATAGCATCATCTTATTATGTTTTATTATCATAATATCTGGTTGTGGTAAAATGTATAAGTTTTCTACTGAAATCAATTATGATCCTCAAAAAATAATGACTCCTAAAGAAAATTTTATTTTTAAGAATTATCAGTATTTTGATGATTGTAAGAATAAGTATCAAGATTTTAAATTAGTTGGTGATGGTGAATATCGTTGTCTTAATAATGGTATTACTATTGAATTTAAAACCTTTAGTAATAAAGATGGTCTCTATGATTTTGGTTATACCTATCCCGATAATAATGATAAAAAATTATTTTTAGCTGAAATTAATAAATTATTTAAAATGAATAATCTTACTGAAATGAATGAAAAGCAATTAGACACCATTTTAGAAAATAATCATATTATGATTTTTAATAATATTGAGTTTTTCTATAACTATGATGAAAGTCTCAAAGAACATTATTTCATGATTAGTGGTCAAAAAACAAACCGAACTTTTGATAAAGATCGCTATCTAAATTAAATAATATAAAAAACTATGAATCTAGATAATTATAGATCTCATAGTTTTTTTATTAGTATTAAATTTTTCTAGCATAATTAATAATACATTCCTGCATCTTCTTGGTTAAAGGTAAGACTATTTTATTAGTATTCCAAGCTAAGCAGATATCGCGATATTCTTGCGGATAAAATGACTTTTTAAGGACATCTCTTTCATTACCAATAATAGCCATGGCTGGAGAGATACAAAAACCAATCCCACTATCAACAACTGCAATCATTGATAAGTCATCTTCAATCATAAAGGAAGAACCAAAATTATTAACTTGCTTAGTCTGAATAAATTTAGATTCTAAACTATTTTCATTAGGTTGTTGGATTAAGACCATATCAGATAATTCATCAATCTCAACATACTCTTCATTTTTAGACTTAAAAGATTTAGGTAGTACACATAATAATTCATCTTTATATAAGAATTGATAACTAAAGTTTTCACAAAGTGTTTTGGGAAGAAAGCCTAAATCAACTTCACCATTTTCAATCCATCTCATAACATCAGCATATCCTCCTTGTTTAACAGTAATCTTACTTAAGGGATATTCTTTGATAAAAGTTGCTATAATATCAGGTAACCAACATTTACAGACACTACTAAAGGTACCAATCCGAACAATACCATTAATAGGACCTTTAATCAGTGATGCTTTTTGAAATAATAATTCTTCTTGTTCAACAATTTTCTGAGCATAAGCAAGTAATTCCTGACCCTCAATCGTTAGACTAACCCCTTTTTTATTACGAATAAATAAAGTAATACCTAGTTCATATTCTAATTTAGATATCGCATGCGATATTGCCGAAGGGGTTAGATTTAATAATTTTGCGGCCGTATTAAAAGACTCATTTTCTGCTGCTCTGATAAAAACTAAATAGGTATTGGAAATCATAACTATTCCTCCATAACACCTTCATATAACTTCTTATTAAGATAATTATACATCAATTATCTTAATAAAAGCATTTTATTTTATCCCAGCTAGCTCTTTAGCATATTTTTTCTTAGTCTCTAAATCACTTTGTCTAGAAATAATGACTCTTTGTGCTTGGGGTGATCCTGCTCCATGTAAAGATTCAGTTCGATATCCTACTGCAGCAGTACCAAGACACATATTTTCAATTAATCTTAATATTCGTTGGCGATCTTCTGTTGAAACATTATGACAACCTTGAAAGAACTTATGACACCATTCCCCAATACTCATTTGTGATTTAGTATCGATAATAGTACTCGACATAAAATCTTTTTCAGCCGGCATGGTAACCACTAAGCCACCAGCAATATCTTCAGCAAGTCTAGTAATTTCATAAGGAAATCTTGTTACATTTTGTTTACAAACATTGGCCAGTAAATAATCAATTTCATAATTACCGGCTTTATTAACATGACCCTGTGAAGAACAAGCTATCCCACAACAATATAATGTTTCATTGAGATGAACCATTTCAATAATCTTATCTTTAATATGACTAGCCTTATTAACCCCATTATATTCACTAATTAAAGCACTAGCTCCGATTAAGACATCACCAACTCCAGCTTTACATCCACCATATGATTGTCGATGATAACCTGAAAACCTTTCAACTAAAGCACTCGCAAACTCATATTCTTGACATAAAAATATCATATTGTTTGGAATAAAAACATCATCAAAGACTACTAAGGCTTCTTGCCCTCCATATTCTTTATTACCAACATCAATATTATTAGAACCATCTAACATCTTACGCCAATCACAACTTTGTCGTCCATAAATCATAAATAATCCTTCAGCATCAGAAGGGCAAGCAAATGAAATAGCATAATCCTTATCCTCTTCTTTTAAGGCTACAGTTGGCATAATCAGATGAGAATGAGAATTAATAGAACCAGTTTGATGAGCTTTAGCTCCTCGCACAACAATTCCATCGCTTCTTTTTTCAACAATTCTTAAGTACATATCGGCATCTTTTTGTTGTGAAGGCCCTAATGAACGATCCCCTTTAGGATCAGTCATTGCTCCATCTACGGTCAAATCATGTTCTTGGACATACTTTAAATAATTGATAAAATTTTGATGATAAGTTGTCCCATATTTTTCATCTACTTCATAAGTTGTTGCATAAACAGCATTAAAGGCATCCATCCCCACACATCTTTGAAAACAAGTCCCCGTTTTCTGACCTAATAATCGTTGCATTTTTACTTTTTTTATTAAGTCATCAGTTGATTGATGAAGATGAGTAAAACGATTAACTTTTGTCTTTTCTAATAAATTAGAATCGGCAAGCATTAAATCTTGATATTCTGGTAATTGTGCCAAATCATAGGTCATCTTTACTGAATTAATCGATGGTCTAATAATCGGATGGTCAACCCAATTTTCAACTCTTTCTCCAAACATATAAACCTTAGTCTTTAATTTTCTTAAACTTTCAATATATTCTTGACCACTCATTAAACTCATATTTTAGTCCTCCTTTTTTTGAGCAAGATTATTATAATAATCCCAATTTTCTTGGGCATCATTAACTAATTTATTATATAAACGTTCAGCCTTATCAGGAAAGGCCACTTCTAATGAAGCATAACGATTTTCACCGCGAATAAATTGCTTTAAATCACCTTGCGGTTGTTTAGAATCAAGGATAAAAGGATTTTTATTTTGTTTCTTTAATACTGGATTATAACGATATAAATGCCAATATCCTACTTCAACAGCTCTTTTCATTTCATCTTGGCTATTAATCATTCCTGCTTTAATACCATGTTCAATACATGGGGCATAAGCTATTATAATAGAAGGTCCTTCATAAGCTTCTGCTTCTCTAATAGCTTTTAATGTTTGAGCTTGATCATAACCCATCGCTACTTGAGCAACATAAACATAACCATAACTCATCAGCATTGTTCCTAAATTCTTTTTCTTAGTTTCTTTCCCACCAGCAGCAAATTTCGCAATAGCAGCACTACTGGTCGCTTTAGATGATTGTCCGCCCGTATTAGAATATACTTCAGTATCTAAAACAAGAATATTAATATTTTCATTAGAAGCTAAGACATGGTCTAATCCTCCATAACCAATATCATATGCCCAACCATCGCCACCAAAGGCCCAGAAAGATTTTTTACTTAAATAATCTTTATTATTAATAATAAATTCAATAGCTTCATTACTTTGTTTACTATTCTTAAGTGTTGTAAACAATTTTTTACTAGTAAGTTCACTCTTATTAATATCATCACAATTATCTAAATAACTTTGGCATTCCGCAACAAACATATTATCCTTAATAAGTTGTTTTACATTATTCATAATCTCTACTCTGATAGCATCATATCCTAATTTAAAGCCTAAAGCATATTCAGCATTATCTTCAAATAATGACATGGCCCATGCTGGCCCTTTACCATCTTTATCTAAAGTATAAGGTATCGAAGGTGTTGACCCTCCAAAAGCCGAAGAACAACCTGAAGCATTCGCAATAAACATATGATCGCCAAACAATTGACTAACAAGCTTAATATATGGAGTTTCTCCACAACCAGCACATGAACCTGAAAATTCAAAATATGGTTTAGCATATTGTGAATTCTTAATGCTTTGGTCATTAATAGCATCTTTTTTAATACTTACTTCATTCACTGCATAATTCCAATTATCATTTTCTTTTAATTGTGAACTTAAAGGTTTCATAATTAATGATTTAGTTATACTTGGACATGTTTGTTCACAAACACCACATCCTGTACAATCATATGGAGAAACTTGAATGCGATATTGATAATTTTCAAGTCCCTGACCTTTAGCCTTTATCATGGTAAACGATTCCGGGGCATTAGTCGCTTCTTCTTCATTTACCAGAATTGGTCTAATAGCAGCATGAGGACATACTAATGAACAGCGATTACATTGAATACAAGTAGTATTAAGCCATTCTGGCACATCAACGGCTGCTCCTCTTTTTTCATATTGCGTTGTTCCTGAATACCATGTTCCATCTTCTAAATGATATTTTTTAAAGATTGATACTGGTAATGAATCTCCTTCTTGAGCATTCATTGGTTGCACAACTTCTTTAATAAAAGCTGGAACATTATTAATTAACTTTTCATCTTCAGCTTCTAGCCAATTAGTAGGAATACTTATTTTATTTAATTCACTAATTCCATAATCAATTGAAGTATTATTCATATCAACAATCGCTTGCCCTTTTTTGATAAAGTAAGATTTATGAATAGCTTTTTTTATTTCACTAATAGCTTCATCTAGAGGAATAACAGCTGCTAGTTTAAAAAATGAAGCTTGTAAAATAGTATTAATACGATTTTTTAATCCTAATTTTTTCGCAATACCAACTGCATCGATCGTATAAAAATTAATATTTTTTAAGGCTAATGCTCTTTTCATAGATGCTGGTAAATATTTATTTAATTGTTCATTATTCCAATGACAATTTAATAAAAAAGTTCCTCCCTCTTTTAAGTCCTTAATCATATCATATTTAGTAACATAAGAAGCATTATGACAAGCTACAAAATCAGCATTATGAACTAGATAAGGTGATCTAATAGGTGTTTTTCCAAAACGTAAATGTGATTGTGTTAATCCTCCTGATTTTTTTGAATCATAAACAAAATAAGCTTGCGTATATAAATCAGTACTTTCACCAATAATTTTAATCGAGTTTTTATTAGCCCCTACGGTCCCATCTGAACCCATACCCCATATTTTGACATTAGTATGCTCATTATTATTCATATTTAAATTATTATCGATTACTAATGAACTATAATAAACATCATCATTAATACCAATTGTAAAATTATTTTGAGGATTAGCTGTAGATAAGTTATTAAAGACGGCTACAAATTGGTTAGGAGTGGTATCTTTTGAAGATAAGCCAAAGCGTCCTCCTACTACTTCAATATCAATATTCTCTTGTTTAAAAATAGTACAGACATCTTGATATAATAACTCACCTATTCCTGTTGCTTGTTTATCCCGATCTAAAACAGCAACCTTCTTAACACTTGTTGGTAACACTGCTAAAAAATGTTTAATTGAGAAAGGACGATATAAATGTACATTAATAAGTCCAACCTTTTCATTGTTGGCTTGTAAATAATCAATAGCTTCTTTAGCACTTTCAACCCCTGAACCCATTAAGATAATGACTTTAGTAGCATCATTAGCTCCATAATAATTAAATAAATGATAATCACGTCCCGTTTTCTCATTAATTTTAGTCATATAATATTCAACAATATCAGGGATATTATCATATTTATCATTAGCTGCCTCTTTAGTTTGAAAAAAGATATCCGGATTAACCGTTGTTCCTCTAATCACAGGATGTTCTGGGTTTAAAGCATTAGCTCTAAATTCATTAATTTTATCTTTATTAACTAAATCAGCTAACTCATCATATTCTAAGGCATTAATTTTTTGGATTTCATGAGAAGTTCGAAAACCATCAAAGAAATGTAAGAATGGCATGCGGGCTTCAATGGCACTTAAGTGAGCAATGGCTCCTAAATCAATAACCTCTTGAGGAGAAGTAGATGCAAGCATCGCAAAACCAGTTGAACGACAGGCATTGATATCAGAATGATCACCAAATATTGATAAAGCATGCGCTGATAAAGTCCGTGCTGAAACATGGAAAACACCCGGTAACATTTCCCCGGCAATTTTATACATATTAGGAATCATTAATAATAAACCTTGTGATGCTGTATAAGTTGTTGTTAAAGCACCAGCTTGTAAAGAACCATGAACAGTTCCCGCCGCTCCTCCTTCTGATTGCATTTCAATAACTTTTACTGGCTTGTTAAAGATATTTAATTTACCTTTAGCCGCCCACTCATCAACATATTCAGCCATTGGTGAAGATGGTGTTATTGGGAAAATACCTGCTACCTCAGTAAAAGCATAGGAAATATAAGCAGCAGCTTGATTCCCATCCATAATAACATTTTTACTCATTTTATTTGCTCCTTTGTCATATCTTAATAAATTAATAGACGTAATATAAGTAATCTGATAATTATTTAGATATTAATAAAATTAGATAAAGAGATTTAACTTAAGTCTATGTTATCATGATAGCTTTTTCTAAACAACCATAATTTATGTAACAATTAATCAAATATTTTCAATAGCTTAATGAATTTATTTCACTATCAATCTTATTAAATTATCAATCGTTTCATTGACATCAGTTAAAGACAATATTATCATTAAATTAAATTATAGTATAATAGCTATAAAATCAACTTATTTAAATAGAAAAGAGGAAATTAAAATGGCAACATTATCATCAAGAATGGCTAAGATGGCTGATACTTCTTATGTCTGTAAAGAATTATTTGAATACATAACTGACCCAGAAGTAATTAAACTTAATATCGGTTCTCCAGCTTCCGAAGTTATCCCTATTGATATAATTAGAGAGATAACTAATGATGTTATTACTAAAGAAAAAAGAGGGTTAGAAGCCTTAGGTTATGGTCCCATCTTAGGAGTAGAAAGTCTTCGTCAAACGATCGTCAAAGACTTATTAAGACCGAAAGGGGTTGAAGTAAGTCCAGATAATATTATTATTACAACTGGTGGAATTGAAGGTATTAATATGGCCATGCAGATTTGTACTAATAAAGGTGATACGGTTTTAGTCGAAGCTCCGACCTTTATTCAAGCAGCTCAGATCTTTGATATGTTTGAAGTAAATATGGTTTCGGTTGATATGGATGAAGATGGGATGCGCGTTGATGATTTAGAAAAGAAAATTATTGAACATAATCCTAAAGTCATCTATGTTATACCAACCTTTCAAAATCCATCAGGACGTACTTTAATATTAGAACGTCGTAAAAAAGTAGCTGAACTAGCAAGTAAATATGATATCTTTGTCATTGAAGATGATCCTTATCGTGATATTCGTTTTACTGGTGAAGATTTAGCTCCAATTAAAGCTTTTGATAAAACGGGACATGTTATTTTATGTAATAGTTTTTCTAAGATTTTTACACCTGGAGTGCGACTTGGTTATACCGTCGCGAGTGATGAAATTATCAAACATCTATGGAATGTAAAAATGGCAACTAATTCTCATACTTCAATGTTTCCCCAAGTAATTTGTGATGAGTTCTTTAAAAGAGGCTATTATCCAGAACATCATAAAATGATCTGTGATATCTATCGTGAACGATGCCAAGCTATTTGTGATGGAATCGATACTTATTTTCCTAAAGGAAGTAAGCGAACTAATCCTGAAGGGGGATTATTCATTTGGGTTGAATTACCAGAAGGTATTGATACTGCTGAAGTCCAATTAGAAGCTAAGACAAGAGCAGATGTTAAAGTTGTTTATGTAACTGGTGAAAAATCATTTATTTATAGTGAGAATGATAAACCGATTACCAATACCTTACGTCTCGCTTTTGGAGCGTCATCTCCTGAAAAAATTATGGAAGGATGCCGTCGTTTAGGTACTTTCTTTAAGGAAAAATTAAATCAGGAATAAGTAGTAATATTTATTAATATATATTAAAAGTTATTAGAAGATTGATTATCTTATTAAAATCAATTTCTAATAACTTTTTTTATGATATGAATAAAAAATAGAGAAGTGAACTTAATCACTTCTCTAATAATATTAATAAAACTATTTTCTTACTTTTTCTAATTCTTTAGTAAGCTCTGGTAATACTTTGAATAAATCACCAACTATTCCAACGTGAGCCACATCAAAGATCGGAGCATATTTATCTTTATTAATCGCAATGATTAAATCAGCTTTATCCATTCCTGCTGTATGTTGTACTGCTCCTGAAATTCCACAAGCAATATATACTAAAGGACGAACTGTTTTACCTGTTTGACCAACTTGTTTTGCTTTAGGAAGCCATCCTGAATCAACAGCCGCTCTTGAACCTGAAACAACAGCATCAATAACTTCAGCACATTCAGCTAAGACATCAAATCCTTCAGGTCCACCAACACCACGTCCACCTGAAACAAGAATTTCAGCTTTAGTAATATCAACACCTTCAGCAACCTTCTTGACAATATCAATAATTTCCATATTAATATCAGCATCACTTAATTGGGCATCAAAGGCAATGATTTCACCTTGGTGATTATTATCAGGAACATTTTTTAATAATACTCCTGGTCTAATGGTCGCCATTTGTGGTCTGAAATCAGGACAGATAATAGTTCCAAATAAATTACCACCAAAAGCTGGACGAGTAACCCATAATAATTTATTACCTTCATGTTCTGGATCAACTTCAATTAAAGTTGCATCAGCTGTTAATCCAGTCTTTATCCGAGCTGCAACACGAGGTCCTAAATCTCTTCCTAATGAAGTTGCCCCAATAAATAAACCATCCGGTTTAAATTCTTGAATAATACCAGCAACACATTTAGTATATGGCTCAGGTAAATAAGTTTTTAGATGAATATCATCTACCATAATTACTTTATCACAACCATAAGCAATTGCTTGATCGGCTAAATCTTTGATATCATGTCCTAATAAAATACCCACGACATGATAACCATCTGTTTCTTTTACTAATTTAGTTGCTTCGCCAATTAATTCTAAAGCAACATCCATTATTTTACCATCTCTTTGTTCAACAAAGACAAAGTAATCTCTAGCTTCTTCTATTTTATACATTATTGTTCCCCCTTAAACTAAATTACGTTTCTTAAGTTCGCTAACTATTAAATGAGCAGCTTCTCTTTCACTGCCTTCAAATAGATCTGCTTTTAAGCTAGCTTCTTTTGTGAACGTTTTTCTTACTTTAGTAGGTGAACCATTAAGTCCAATATTACTATGGTCAACTTCGATATCATCTAAGTTCCATCTGATAATCTCATGATTATAGGCATCAACAATACCATAAGTACTCATATAACGAGGTGCATTCATTTCCGTTAAAGCCGTTAATAAACAAGGTAAAGCTACCTTGATTACATGGTAACTATCTTCAAATTGACGATGAACAACAACAAATTTATCATTAACTTCGATAATTTTTTCAACATAAGTGACATGAGGTATCTTTAGTTTTTCAGCCGTTTGTGGACCTACTTGTGCTGTATCTCCATCAATAGCTTGACGTCCAGCAATAATCATATCATAATCAATTTTATTCAATACTCCAGCTAATGTTGAAGATGTCGCCCAAGTATCAGCTCCAGCAAAACGAGCATCACTTACTAAAATGGCTTCATCAGCTCCCATTGCTAGAGCTTCTTTAAGCATTAATTCAGCTTGTGGTGGACCCATTGTTACAACAGTTACATGAGCTCCATTTAAATCCTTAATTTTTAAGGCTTCTTCTAATCCAGCACGATCATCTGGATTCATAATACTTTTTACACCATCTCTTATTAAAGTTCCTGTTTCAAAGTTGATTTTAATTTCAGTAGTATCAGGAACTTGTTTTAGTAAACAAACAATTTTCATCTTTCTTTTCCTCCTACTTTAACATTGCTCCTGAAATTACCATTTTTTGTACTTCACTTGTACCTTCGTAAATTTCAGTTATTTTAGCATCTCTCATCATTCTTTCAACAGGATATTCTCTAGTATAACCATATCCTCCAAATAATTGCACTGCTTTAGTTGTTACTTCCATTGCTGTTTCTGAAGCAAATAATTTAGCCTTAGCAGCATCCACTGAATAAGGTCTTCCTTCACTTTTCGCAACAGCAGCTCGATAGACTAATAAACGAGCAGCATCCACTTTCGTTTGCATATCGGCAAGTTGAAATTGGGTATTTTGAAAAGCTGATATTGGACGACCAAATTGTTTACGTTCTTTTACATAAGCAACGGTTTCATCAATAGCACCTTGAGCAATACCTAGTGCTTGAGCCGCAATTCCAATTCGCCCACCATCTAAGGTCTTCATCGCAATTTTAAAGCCTTCGCCTTCTTTACCAATTAAATTAGCTTTAGGAATACGACAATCTTTCATAATAAGTTCAGTTGTATTACTTCCTCTAATTCCTAATTTTAATTCTTTTTTACCGATTGAGAATCCTGGGGTTGTTCCTTCAACGATGAAAGCTGAAATACCTCTTGTTCCTTTTGATTTATCAGTCATAGCAATAATGATATAAACATCAGCTTTACCACCATTTGTAATAAATATTTTTGAACCATTAAGGACATATTCATCACCATCAAGTACTGCAAAGGTTTGTTGACCACTAGCATCTGTTCCTGCATTTGGTTCAGTTAGTCCAAAAGCTCCAATATAAGTTCCATTAACTAATGGTACTAGATATTTTTGTTTTTGTTCTTCATTACCAAACATATAAATAGGACTAGCACATAATGAGGTATGAGCTGATACAATTACTCCAGTTGTAGCACAATATTTAGATAATATTTCAACACACATTGCATATTCTAAATCCGTAGCTCCTGCGCCACCATATTCTCTTGGAAAAGGAATTCCCATAAATCCATACTTTTGCATTTTAACTACATTTTCTTCTGGAAAACGTTCTTCTTCGTCTATTTCACCTGCAATTGGTTTAACTTCATTAACAGCGAAAGTTTCAAACAATTCAATAAACGATTCTTGTTGTTTTGTAAAACTAAAATCCATATTACCTATCCTTTCAATGGTGCCTTAACTGTGGCACTTCCTTCAATTACATTTATCCCATTTTGGTTAAATGCTCTTGTTTTTAATTTGACTATATTCTTTTCTTTAATTAATTCTACTACTTCTACTTCAGCTGTAATCGTATCATTGATTTTTACTGGTTTCACAAATTTAGCACTAACATCCATGAATATTGTTCCTGGTCCAGGTAAATACATTCCTACAACCGTGGAAATTAATGATACTCCTAACATGCCATGAGCAATTCGACCTTTAAACGTGGTCTTTTTAGCATACTCTTCATTAACATGAGCTGGGTTTAAATCACCGCTTACACCCGCAAATAAATAAACATCTGATTCGGTAATAGTTTTGGTAAATGTCCCAGTCTGTCCTAAACTCAACATATCAATACTATATCCCATAACATAATTCCTCCCATTCCTCTTATTATAATTATTTTTTAGAACGCAAATAAAAAACAGTTATAATTAGTATAAAATTGTTACTTGTAAACTAATTATACCTCAATAAAGAACAAAAGTTAATATGAATTGCTTAGAAAAAGGTTTAATTATTTAACTTATTGTATTATTTTGCATTATAGATATTGAGTAATTCATAGAAAAATATTATAATTTATATGGGGAGAGATATTATATGAATATAAAACATTTGGATTATTTTAGAGAAATAGTAGATTCTGATTTTAATTTAAGCAAAGCTGCTAAGAAATTAAGAATTACACAACCGTCTTTAAGCATGCTTATCAATAGTTGGGAAGGAACGTATGGCGTTAAGCTTTTTATGAAATCTAATAGCCGTTTTACTGGTCTAACTAAAGAGGGTGAGTTTATTTATAACCATTCAATTAATTTATTGGAACAACATCACAAGTTTCTATATGAATTAACACAGTTAAAAGATGGTTTTCAAGGTATTGTTAGAATTGGTGTTCCGCCAATGATTATTTCAATGTTCTTTCAAGAATGTATCTTAACTTTTATCAGCCAATTTCCTAATATTAATTTAGAAATAATTGAAGAAGGTACTGTTACTTTAGAAAGAATGTTAAGTAAAGGAGATATAGATTTAGCAATTCTTATTGATCCGATTGAAAATAAAAAATTAATTAAACATAATCTTTATTCTGATAAATTAGTTTGTATCGCGAATAAAGATCTTGCGATTAAGAGTAAGAATGGAGTTGTATCAGTTAAAGATCTAGGTGATAAAAATTTAGTTACTTTTAATGATACTTTTAAAATCCATAGTAATATTGTTTCATTATTTGAAAACAATAATTCGAAAGCTAATATTGTCTTTAAATCTTCGCAATGGGATTTTATTATTAATATTGTTAATAACACACAGACTTATTCAATATTACCACGACCATTATCTTTTGGATTTAATGAAAATACTAAATCAAAGACAGCTATTTTAGATATTGCTGAAAAACCAAAATGGAATGTTGTTTTAGTAACCAACAAAGAAAAAATTACTAAAGCACCAGCTCAATCACTAATTGATTTCTTAAAACATCATTTTGCGAATAATGAATTTAAATTTCAATTAAAGAATTAAAATATTAAGACTATTAGTTAATACTAGTAGTCTTTTTAATATTAATTAATTTTTCATCAATATAAGAAGCATCATAATAAACTAAAGCGTTATTTTCTTTCATAATTTCATTACTGATTTGTAATGATGTTTTTTTATTATTGATAATTCTTCTAATAATATTATGACGATGCCATTGTTTTTCATATTGATAGAAATAAGCCTCTTCTTCTTTAATATGATATTTATAATCTAAGAGATGGTTGCAACGCAATTCTCCATAAAGATATTTTTCATCAAGATAAACAATTAATTGAAAGGTATCATCAGTGTTATTAGTAAACTGATAATCTAAATTATTATAAGATATCGATGTCCCACAACCAAATGGTACTTTACGGCCAAAATCAGGAAATAAATCAATATTATCATGATGGTGGTGCTCAACAATATCTAAAGAACTATGAAGAATAAGCCAATGGATTAAATTAGTAAATTGACATAATCCACCTCCAGTTCCTTGTTCTACTTTGTTATTAGTAATATTAACGCCATCTAAGTAACCTTTCTTTTTTGAAATACTACCCACTAATTTCCAAAAACTAAAAGTTTCCTGAGGTTTAATGATAATACCATTTACTTTAGGGATACTTAAACTAAGATTAATAGCTTTGTTTTCTTGAAGCACTAAATCGACATTACCTAGTTTTCGTCTTATTAATGAATGATGTCGATAGATGATGTAGGGTAACTTATTAAGATCATATTCTTTAGCATAATGGTTATTATCTAAAAGATTTTTTAAACTACGTAATATTATTTCTTTACGGTTTGAAATACGATAAGTAAGGGGCGATATTTCACAAAAAAGACAACGACTCATAATTTAGATTTCCTTTATTATATATTATAATTAATGTTATAAATTTCCCTAATATAGTATAATATATGAAGCTTTAATAAGCAATAAAAAATAATAATATTATGAAGAATTATTTCATTCAATAATAATAATTTGTTATAATGAAACGAGGAGGATATTAATTATGAAATTTACTATAAAAGAAATTAGCTATATTGGCTTAATGACATGTTTAGTTCTTATTGGAACTTATATAAATATCATGCTGCCTTTTGCATCACAAGGAGGTTTAGTCCATCTTGGTACACCAATAGCGATAATAAGTATTATTGTCTTTGGTAAGAAAATTGGAACAATAAGTGGTGCTCTAGGAATGAGTATCTTCGATATTATGGGAGGTTGGTTACTATGGGCTCCCGCTACCTTTATCGCTCGTCTTGGTCTAGGTTATTTATTCGCCAAAGTAGCTTACCTTAAGGATGCTAATAACTATCTAATTAATGTTCTAGGTTTAATTCTTGGTGGAGCATGGATGGTATTAGTATATTATATCTTTGAAAGCATTGTTTTTAACAACTGGGTTCTAGCTTTAGGATCTATTCCAGGTAATTGTATGCAATTAGTACTAAGTGCTATTATCGGTATTCCTATTGGTATGTTGTTAAAAAGACATCTTAAGTTTAATCAAGAATACTAACCCATCAATATCATAATAAAAAAGGGAGCACTAAGCTCCTTTTTATTATGATAATTACTTTGTATTAGTATTAAAAAATAATTTATAGAAAAAGATAAACCCTATAATACAAGCAATTGTTTGAATAATAGTACTTGGTAAGTTTAAATAAATCATTCTCATAAATTCATATCCGGTCTCCACACTTGCTGTTACTGTTGATTTAAATTCTAAAGCTACAGTTTTTAATTGATTAAAAATTAACACCATTCCTATAGAAGCAACAACTTTTTCTATAATTTCTCTCTTAATTACTTTATTTAAATCTAAATCCATTGGTATTATCCATTTTTATAAAACTTCCAATTTTAGCATTTAGTAGACCACTAAAAAAAATACACTTTAATACTATTTACCAACTTCTATAAAGTGATTATTATATAAGTTTTCAATCATACACCTTAGCACTCTCATCATTTATATTGAATAAATGGTTCAATAAAATTTATTTTATATTTTGTATATTTACTATTACAAAAAATACCACCATATCGTTTATATAATGTAGCATTCCCTTTAACATTCCAAACAGCTCTGGAATATTTCTTTTTATTTGTAGTTAGTCCAAAGCCATCCC
Organism: Bacilli bacterium; assembly: GCA_031289255.1. GTDB lineage: Bacteria > Bacillota_I > Bacilli_A > JAJDGJ01 > JAJDGJ01 > JAISTP01. Next base: position 1,696 of record JAITPW010000062.1, on the reverse strand, counting down.
TGTCTCCACTATTTTTAAAATTTGCTGTAGCACTTATACTAAAGAATCCATAATTCACTCCAAATGAAATACTAAAAGGTACATTAACATTTCGATTATTACTAAAAAAATAGGAACCAATACCCTTTTTGAAAGTTCCCATATAACCTGAATGAGGAACAACCTTAGAAAAAGATATTGTTTTAATTTTTTTTGATCCATTACATCTAAAATCAAATTCTCCTCTTGTATTTGCAGAATTATCTTCAACATCCTCTGGTTCACTAATCAATAAATTATATTCTTCAACAATTTCATTATGAATAATAATTTTAAATATACTAGTAAATGTATAATTATGAATATCATAAGATAATTTTAATATATAAATACCTTGTTCTTCAACAAGCGCATTACTAATATCATCAATATCAATTGATTTAAAATCATCCTCTGAATAATCAAATTTACTTTGTGTATTATCTGATTGTTTTAAGAACTCCGCTTTAATCTTAGTTTTATTACCATTAATATATTCAGAAATATCATTTTTTAAATCATATTCTTCCAACTTAAACTTTTCTATTTCATGTGTATCAATATAATTTAATATAATATTATTAGATTTTTTTAACTTTCCTGAATTGATATAATCACTGATGTTTTCTCGAGTTGTTTTATCAAGATTTAGCATTTCTGGAGAAATATTTATTTTTTCGACATGACTTGATAATATTCCATCTCCTATATTTACTATAGCAATTGCACTAAAATCAATTGATTTAATATTTTCAAGATTTAATAGATTATTGTCAATAGCACTCAATTTATTACCACTTAGATTAACTTCATTTAAGTCTTTTAACTTTGTGATGCTTGTTGGTAATTCACTTAAACTACCATTAACTATTACTATTTTTCTCAATCTCTTAAGGTTAGAAATATTATCAGGTAATTCAGTAATTTCAGAATTATTTACAACAATATCTTCTAATCTTACAATATATTCAATCCCACTTAAATTTTCTATGTTATTCGATTTTTCAATATATTCTAAATTTTCAATATCAAAGTCATTTATTTTATGATTTAAATTATGATATAAATTACTACTGTCATTAATTACAATATTTTTGATATGCAAAATATCTTCATAATAAAATAAATCATCTACATCTAAATCAATTTCATCTAACATGTATCCTAAAAAAGTACTGTCGTTAATTACATTGCTCCAAACTGTAACATAATCATCTAACTCCATTTGTTTAAAAATTTCATCTTCCAATTCTAGAATTTCTTTAGTATAATAAAAATTTTCTAATAACGCATAATTATTTTTGCTATAAAGATGAACATTCTTTTTCAGTCCATTTTCATAATTTATATCCCATCTTAAATGATCACCATCTTTAAAATATCTAATCTTGCGAAGTGTTTTAGAATCTTCACTAAAATAAGTTCTAACATCTACTTTATTATTATCTTGAAAAATAATCTCATCAATTAACTTATTTGTTCCATTAGAATAGCGATTAGCTTTTTCTTTAAAACCATCTTCTTTATAAAAGGTTTCCCATTCAACACTATTACTATTTTTATAATGACTTAATGTTCTTGTTTTTATACCTTCATCATTATAATAAGTACGATGATCAACAATACCATTATCTTGAAAAACAACATCATCAATTAATTTACCACTCGTATTAGAATA